>NZ_JARGEF010000150.1:0-20044 GCF_033794725.1 Streptomyces sp. ID05-39B
CTCGACGACGGGTGCGCGGGCGGGGCCGGACGGCAGGAGCGCGGGGCGGCGCCGGGACGCCGGTTCGGGCGCGCCGAGGGCGTGGCGGACGACGTCCGCGAGGGGGAGGGCGGCGCCGCGGTCGTAGGCGAGGCGGAACGCCGCGCCGCCGAGGGCCCGCCGGGCCCGGTCCTCGGCGGCGCGGCGGGTCGCGTTCAGGGCGGCCGAGCCCCAGCGGCTGGGGTCGACGTCCGCCCAGGCGCGGTCGGCGCCGCCCAGGAGGACGGCCGCGCGCTCGTGTGCGCCTCGGTCAGCGGTCACCCGGTCACGGGCCCCGCGGTCAGCCGTCACGCGTCCGCGGGCCCCGCGGGCGAGGCTCCCGCGTTCGGCGGCGATGCGGGCGAGGAGGTCGAGGGTGAGGCCCATGCCGACCACGTCGTGCACCGCGAGCTTGAGGCGGAGCGCCTCACGGCCGTGCCACTCCGCCCGTTCCCAGTCGCCCTTCACGGTGTGGGCGAGGGCCAGCATCCGTTCCACGTACGACAGCACCCACTGCTCGCCGTGGTCGGCGCACAGCCTCCGGGTCTCCTCGCAGACGGCGACGGCCTCGTCGGCGCGGCCCAGGAAGCCGAGGGCGCAGGCGAGTTCGACGCGGTCGAGGCCGACCAGGCTGAGGTGCTGACCGGCGACCCGGCCGCGGTCGACACAGGCGCGGAAGTGGGCAAGGGCGCCCTCCAGGTCGTCGCTGAAGAGGCGGATGACGCCGATGACGTAGTCGGCGTGGGCCGCCTCCGCCGCGTCGCCGAGGCGGTGGGCCAGGTCGCGGGCCTGTCCGGCGCGGTGCCGGCCGCGGGTGAGGTCCTCGGGGCAGCCGGCGAGGAGGCCGGACGCCCACAGGGCACGGGCGCGTTCGGGGGTGGGTTCCGGGTTGGCGGCCAGGGCGCGGTCGAGCCAGTAGCGGCCCTCGCGGGGGGCTCCGCAGGCGTGCCAGTGGAACCACAGGGTGCCGGCGAGGCGGAGGCCCGCGAGCGCCTCGCCGGGGGTGGTGAGGCTGAAGTCCAGGGCGGCGCGCAGGGTGTCCTGGTCGGCGCGCAGGCGGGTGACGATGCCGGGCTGGCCGGGGCCGAACCAGTCGCGCTCGCAGGTGGCCGCCCGGTGCTGCATCCAGTCGCGCAGGCGGGTGCGGGTGGCGCGTTCCTCGCCGGGCTGTTCGCGCAGGCGCTCCAGGCCGTACTCCCCAAGGGTGTCCAGGAGCCGGTACCTGACGCCTCCGTCGGGGCCGGTCTCCCGGCACAGGACTGACTTGTCGACGAGCCCGGCGACGGCGTCGAGGATGTCGTACGGCTGGAGGGGCCGGACCCCCTCCCCAGCATCCGCATCCCCGTCCGCATCCCCGTCGGTGTCCGTGCCCGTGCCCGTGCCCGTGTCCGTGTCCGTGTCCGTGTCCACGCTCCCGCACACCGCCTCCGCGGTCTCCAGGTCGAAGCTCGCCGGGAGGACCGACAGGCGGGCCCACACCCTCTGTTCCGCCTCCCCGCACAGTTCGTGGGACCAGGCGACCGCCGCGCGGAGGGTCTGGTGGCGGGGGGCTGCCGTGGGGCTGCCCGCGGTGAGGAGGCGGTAGCGGTCGTCCAGGCGGGCGAGGAGCTGGTCGACGTCGAGGACGCGCATCCGGACGGCGGCCAGTTCGATGGCGAGCGGGAGGCCGTCGAGGCGGCGGCAGAGGCGGGCCACCGACGACCGGTTCGCGGCGGTCAGGCGGAAGCCGGGGACGACGGCCGCGGCCCGGTCGGCGAACAGGGCGAGGGCCGGGTAGCCGTCGGCGGCGGAGAGGTCGCCGTCCGGGTCGGGGACGGGCAACGGCCGTACGTCCATGAGGTGTTCCTCGGTGAGGCCGAGCCGGTGCCGACTGGTGGCGAGGATCCGGACGCCGGTGGTGCCGTGCAGCAGCGCGCCCGCGAGGGCGGCGCAGGCGGGCAGCAGATGCTCACAGTTGTCGACGACGAGGAGCAGCCGCCGTTGCTGGAGGCGTTCCACGAGGGTGTCGAGTGCCGGGCGGGCGGAGTGGTCGTGCAGGCCGAGCGCGTCGGCGACGGCGAGCGGGACGAGTTCGGGGTCGCGCAGGCCGCAGAGGTGCACGAAGCGCACGCCGTCGGGGAAGGCGCGGGCGACGCGCGACGCGATCCGCCCGGCCAGCCGGGTCTTGCCGACGCCGCCGGGGCCGGTCAGGGTCACCAGCCGGGCGCGGGCCAACAGCTCGCGTCCTTCGGCCAGTTCGCCGCGCCGGTCGACGAAGCTGGTCGTCTCCACCGGCAGGTGGCCGTCGCCGCCCGGCGCTGATCCGCCCATGATCAGCCAGTCCTCTTGGGGTGGGGTCCTCGAAGGAGCCGGAGGGCCGGACTCCTCTTGCACGCGGATCCTCAGCCTTCCCCGTGGCGTACATATATGCACGCGCCGCTCACACTCAGGGGTGCACTTCGCCAGGGTCCGCCTCATGAGGGCCGGTCACGCGTACACTGCGCGGTCGCCGTCGGCGCGCCAACCCCACTTCCGCGCGCGGTCGTTCCGTACGATTCCGGCCATTCGGCACCTTGCGCACTCTTGACCTGACCATGTCATGCCCCGACGATGAGCGGCACCCCGCACGCACAGCCCGCACACAGTTCCGTCCCCGCTCCACCCCCCACGTGTCCGGCGATCCCGGACTTCTGGAGAACCGAGGAGAACCCATGCGACTCCGCACACGCGGCGCGGGCAGCCGCGGCGCAGGCACCCGCCGCCCTGGCCGCAGCGGCAGACGAACCGCCGCGCTGGCCGCCCTGATGGCCCTCGCCCTCGCCGCCCCGGTCTCGGCGACGGCCACGAACGCGGCGGCCGGCAGCGCCGCGAAACCGGCGGCCTCCGCCGACGACATCCGCCAGTACGAGATCCACGTCCACCACAGCACGTCGCGGACGCGCACCGCGATCGCCGCGTCCGGAGTGAGCGTCGACGAGGCCGACGAGGAGACCGTCGTCGTCTCCGGCCGCGCGGACCAGATCAAGAGGCTGCGCGCGCAGGGCTACGAGGTCGCCCCGCTCGGCGCCGCCCCGGACCGCGTCGCGGAGGGCGAGACCCGGCTCTATGACTTCCCGTCCGCCGACTCGCGCTACCACAACTACGCCGAGATGAACGCGGAGATCGACCAGCGCATCGCGGCCTACCCGAACATCATCAGCAAGCGGGTCATCGGCACCTCCTACCAGGGCCGGAACATCGTCGCCATCAAGATCAGCGACAACGTCGGCACCGACGAGGCCGAGCCGGAGGTGCTGTTCACCCACCATCAGCACGCCCGTGAGCACCTGACGGTGGAGATGGCCCTGTACCTGATCCGCGAGCTGGGCGCCGGCTACGGCACCGACTCCCGCGTCACCAGCATGGTGAACAACCGCGAGATCTGGATCGTGCCGGACCTCAACCCGGACGGCGGCGAGTACGACATCGCCACCGGCTCCTACCGGTCATGGCGCAAGAACCGCCAGCCCAACTCCGGCTCCACCGCGGTCGGTACGGACATGAACCGCAACTGGGCCTACCGGTGGGGCTGCTGCGGCGGCTCCTCGGGCTCGCCGTCCTCCGAGACGTACCGGGGTACGGCGGCCGAGTCGGCGCCCGAGGTGAAGGTGGTCGCGAACTTCGTGCGCAGCCGGGTCGTCGGCGGCGTACAGCAGATCAGGGCCGGCATCGACTTCCACACCTACAGCCAACTGGTGCTGTGGCCCTTCGGATACACCTCGGCGGACACGACCACCGGGATGACCGCGGACGACCGCAACGCCTTCGCCACGGTCGGCCGGTCGATGGCCGCGAGCAACGGGTACACCCCGGAGCAGGCGAGCGACCTGTACATCACGGACGGGTCGATCGACGACTACCTCTGGGGCACGCACAAGATCTTCTCGTACACCTTCGAGATGTACCCGGGCTCGTCGGGCGGCGGTGGTTTCTACCCGCCCGACGAGGTCATCGAGCGGGAGACCGCGCGCAACAAGGACGCGGTGCTGCAACTGCTGGAGAACTCGGACTGCATGTACCGGTCCATCGGCAAGCAGGCCCAGTACTGCGGCTAGCCGGGCCCGCCGGTCCGGAGAAGGAACAGGATCAGGACGCGGACTCCTCGGCCGCCTGGCTGTCCGCGTCCTTGCCTTCGGCCTCGTCGTCGAAGTAGGCGTCGAGAACCGCGTCCAGCTGCTCGTCCCACTCCTTGAAGCGGTCCCTGGCCGTCGCCTCGATCTCGATCGGGTACCAGCGACGGTCAGGGGTGTGCACCGTGATGGTCAACCGCTTTCCGAAACGCGGGACTTCGGTCTCGATCGCGCCGATCTCCTCCCAACGGAACTCGCACTCCTCCTCGTCGAGGCGGAGGCGGACGCCCCGGGAGTCGGCGACGATCCGCGCCCGGCGGTCGGCCGCCTCGAAGACGGGACCGTCCGAAGCCTCGTCGGACTCCGGGTCCTCGGACTCGCTGTCCTTCGACTCGCTGTCCTTCGACTCCGCGTCCTCCGACTCCCCGGCCGCTGCCGCCGGTTCGCTCTCCGAGGCGTCCCCGGCGGTCACCGCCGCCCCGTCCTGCGAGTCGTCCTCCGGCTTCGCGGTTTCCGGCTTCGCGTCCTTCGGCTTCGCGTCCTTCGCCGCCGCGGTCACGGGTGACGTGAGCCCGGGGATGAATGCCGGATCGAATCCGGCGCCCTCCAGGGGCTGGCTGCTCGAACCTATACGCTGCTCCACAGCGGGCAGTATGGTCGACGATCCTGGGCCGGACACAGTCAGCCCCCACTTTGTTATGAGACGCCTACACGCGACAGAGCGACCGCGGCCGGACCAACTGGCTCAGCCCAGCACGGCGAGCGCGTCGATCTCGATGAGGAGCCCCGCGGGCAGGCCGACGTAGACGGTCGTGCGGGCGGCGGGCGGGGCGGTGAGCGCCTGCTGCTCGAAGTAGGTGTTGTAGAGGTCGTTCATCTCGGCGAAGTGGTCCACGTCGGTGAGATAGACGCGGATCATCATCACGTCGTCCCAGCTCGCGCCGCCCTCCTCCAGGATCGCCTTGACGTTGGCGAGGGTCTGGAGGGTCTGCTCGCGCAGGGTGGGGCCGGCCGGTGTGGGGGGCCTGCCCTCCTCGGCGGGCAGGAAGCCGACCTGGCCGGCGACCTGGAGGATGTTGCCCTTGCGCACGCCGTGCGAGAACCTCGCGGGCGGGGTGGTGTGGGTGTCCGGCGTGAGCGCGATCTTTTCGGTCATGGTCCTACGGTGCCCTTCGCTGGGGTCCTGCCGGAGTACTCGCCGCTGATGTCGTCCGCCGTGCGGCGCACCTGCGGGAGGAGGGTGAGGAGTTCGTCGGCGGTGACGACGACGTTCGGCGCGGAGACCGACATCGCGGCGACCACCCGGCCGTCGGCGCCGCGGACGGGGGCGGCAACGCAGTTGATGGACTCCTCGTGGCCGCCGAGGTCGGTGGCCCAGCCCTGTGCGCGCACCTTCGTCAGCTCCCGCAGGAAGGCAGGGGCGTCGGGGGTGGAACGGGCCGTGTAGAGGGGGTATTCGAGCCGCTCGGCGATGGTGCGCCGCTCCGGCTCGGGCAGGTCGGCCAGGAGCAGCTTGGCGACGGCGGCGACGGTGATGGCGACCGGCCTGCCGATCCGGGAGTACATCCGCACCGGGTAGCGGCTCTCCACCTTGTCGATGTAGAGGACCTCGCCCTCCTCGTACACGGCGAGGTGCACGGTATGTCCGCAGCGTTCGTTGAGCCGGGCCAGGTGGGGGTGGGCGATCTCGCGGACGTCGAGGTTCTCCATGGCCTCCTGAGCGAGGGCGAAGAGGCGGGCGCCGAGCCGGTAGCGCTGGTCGGACTGGCGGTAGACGAGGCCGTGCTCGTGCAGGGTCCGCAGCAGCCGCAGGGCGGTGGACTTGTGGACGCCGAGGCGGTCGGCGACCTGTCCGAGGCCGGCGGGGCCCTCGGCGAGCAGCGGCAGGATGCTCAGGGCGCGGTCGACGGTCTGGCTCATGGGGTGGGTACCTCCTCGGTGGCCGCCGCGGCTTGCGTCCAGCCGGGGCCGAGTCGAAGTCTGTCCCACGCGCCGTCGTCGAGAGCGGCGAGGTGGTCGGCGTGTGCGATCCAGGCGGGGCGCTGCGCGGCCCCTCCCCGGGAGGCCGGGGGCGAGGGTACGGCGAGGTCGCCGGGGACGGTGAGGGCGGCGGCGGCCCAGAGATGGCCGTGCCGCAGGCGGGCCTTCATGGGCAGGTCCCGCAGGGTCGCGGAGAGGAAGCCGGCGGCGAAGGCGTCCCCGGCGCCGACGGCGGCGACGACGTCGACGTGCGGGGCGGGTACGAAGGTGACGTGGCCGGCGTCGAAGACGGTGACGCCGTGTCCGCCCTGCTTGACGACGAGCGTGGCGGGGCCGGGCAGGGCGCGGCGGACGGTCTCGGCGCCGTGCGGGCCCCACACCTCCTGCGCCTCGTCGGCCCCGACGAAGACGAGGTCGGCGCCACGGGCGAGTTCCAGCAGGACGTGTGGGCCGTCGCCGTCCGGCCAGAGTCCGGGGCGGTGGTTGACGTCGAAGGAGACGAGCGGACGGCCGGGGCGGGGCGCGGTCAGCTCGCGGAGTAGTCCGCGGCACTCCCCGGAGAGGGCGGCGGTGATCCCGGTGAGGTGCAGGACGCGTCCGGCCCGCGCGGCCGTGAGGTCCACGTTCCCCGCCGCCATCGCGGAGGCCGCCGACCCGGCCCGGTAGTACGCCACCTCGTGGGCGTCGGCCGCCCGGTCCCCGGCGGTGCGGAAGTACACGCCCGTGTGCCGCGCCGGGTCCCGCCGGACGGCCGTGACGTCGACGCCGTACGCGCCGATCGTCTCGACGAGGTGGTCGCCGAATCCGTCGGCGCCGACGCCGCTGATCCATCGGGCCGAGTGGCCGGCGGCGGCCAGCACGCAGGCCACGTTGGACTCGGCGCCGCCGATGGCCCGGTCGAAGGTGGGGACGTCGGCGAGGCGGCCGGGCCGGGAGGGCAGGAAGGTGACCATGGACTCGCCGAGCGCGACGACGTCCACGACGTCGGGGTCGTTGCGCGGTCCGGTGGCGGTCACGATGGTCGTAGCTCCTTGGTCGGTGTGCGGGTCGGCTCCGTTGACCCCGCGTCGGCCGAGATGTTAGACAGCGGTAAGCGTCATACACAATGAGCGTTGCACAGAACGCAACACGAAGCGTTTCTCTTCAGGAGGCTCGCATGGCCCTGGACCCCGGAACCGAAGCGCTCGCGCGGCTCGCCGAGGAGCGCGTCGACCACCGTTTCAAGGGCCTCCCGCCGGACGCCGACGGTCTGACGGTCGGCGAACTGGCCGCCCAGCGCCGCAACCTCTTCACCGGCGGTTTCAGCACACCCGTCCTCGCCCTGTCCGCCGAACGCCTGAACCACAACCTGCGGCTCATGGAGACGTACGCGACCCGACACGGCCTCGCCTTCGCCCCGCACGGCAAGACGTCCATGGCGCCCCAACTGTTCCGGCGGCAGATCGAGCACGGCGCCTGGGGCATCACCCTCGCCGTCCCCCACCAGGTCCGCGTGGCGCGGGCGTACGGCGTCCGGCGGATCTTCCTCGCCAACGAACTGGTGGACCCTGCGGCCCTGCGCTGGACCGCGGCGGAACTGGCCGCCGACCCCGGCTTCTCCTTCGTCTGCTACGTCGACTCCGTGCGCGGAGTGGAGCTGATGGACGAGGCTCTGCGCGGGGCGGCCCGACCGCTGGACGTGGTCGTCGAACTGGCCGCGGGCGAGGGCGCCCGCACGGGGGTCCGTACGGAGGCGGAGTGCACGGCGGTCGCGGACGCGGTGTCCGCGGCGCCGGCCCTGCGGCTGGTGGGCGTGGCGGGCTACGAGGGCGAGGTGCCGGAGGCCGACCCGGAGCGCGTGCACGCCTGGCTGCGCCGGCTGGTGGAGCTGGCCGTGGACTTCGACAAGGCGGGGCGGTTCGCGGGCGTGGACGAGATCGTCGTGAGCGCGGGCGGCAGCGCCTGGTTCGACGCCGTCGCCGACGTCTTCGCCGGCATCCCCGAACTCTCCCTGCCCGTACTGAAGTTGCTCCGCTCGGGTGCGTACGTCTCGCACGACGACGGCCACTACCGCAGGATCACGCCCTTCAACCGTGTCCCCGGGGAGGGCGCCCTGGAACCGGCGTTCCGCCTCTGGGCGCAGGTGGTGTCCCGGCCGTCCGCCGGGCAGGCCTTCGTGAACGCCGGCAAGCGGGACGCGGCCTACGACCTCGACCTGCCCTTCGCCCAGGTCGTCCGGCGTGACGGCGTCGAACGGGCGGCGGCCGGCATCGAGGTGAGCGCCCTGTCCGACCAGCACGCCTGGCTGCGGACGGCCCCCGACGTGGATCTGGAGGTGGGCGACTGGGTCGGCCTCGGCCTGTCCCACCCGTGCACGTCCTTCGACAAGTGGCAGCTGATCCCGCTGGCCGAGGCGGACGGCACGGTCGTCGACTACATCCGCACGTTCTTCTAACCGTCGGTCCGTCACTCCGTCAGCCTTTACACGCATGCTCCTGGGAGGTTGGGCCGTGGAAGATCTCGTCATCCGGGACGCGGACGTCGTCGACGGCACGGGCGCGGACTCCTACCGCGCCGACGTGGTGGTCGACGGCGGCAGGATCGTCTCGATCGTCAAGGAGGCTGCGGCTGCCGGCTGCCAGCGCCCGAAGGCGGTCCGCGAGCTGGACGCCGAGGGGCTCGTCCTGTCCCCCGGCTTCATCGACATGCACGCCCACAGCGACCTCGCGCTGCTGCGCGACCCGGACCACAGCGCGAAGGCCGCGCAGGGCGTGACGCTGGAGGTGCTGGGCCAGGACGGCCTGTCCTACGCTCCCGTCGACGACCGCACGCTGGACGGAGTGCGCCGGTCCATCGCCGGGTGGAACGGCTCGGGCGACGACATCGACTTCGACTGGCGGTCGGTGGGCGAGTACCTCGACCGGCTGGACCGCGGCATCGCCGTCAACGCCGCCTACCTCGTCCCCCAGGGCACGGTCCGCGCCCTCGTCGTCGGCTGGGACGACCGCGAGGCGACCCCAGCCGAGCTGGACCGGATGCGGCGACTGGTCGCCGAAGGGCTGGAACAGGGCGCGGTCGGCATGTCCTCCGGGCTGACCTACCCGCCCGGCATGTACGCGAGGAACGCCGAACTGACCGAACTGTGCCGCGTGGTGGCCGCCTACGGCGGCTACTACTGCCCGCACCACCGCTCCTACGGCGCGGGAGCCCTGGAGGCGTACGCGGAGATGGTGGAGCTGTCCCGGCAGGCCGGCTGCCCGCTCCATCTCGCCCACGCCACCATGAACTTCGGGGTGAACGAGGACCGGGCGCCGGAACTGCTGGCCCTGCTGGACGACGCACTGGCCTCGGGGGCCGACGTCACCCTCGACACGTACCCCTACACCGCCGGCTGCACCACCCTGGCGGCCCTGCTGCCGAGCTGGGCGAGCGAGGGCGGCCCGCGGGAGATCCTGCGGCGGCTGACGGACGACGGGACCGCCGAGCGGATCCGCCGCGACCTGGAGACGGTGGGATCCGACGGCTGCCACGGCGTGCCGGTCGACTGGGACACCATCGAGATCTCCGGCGTCGGCGCCCCCGGACTCGGCGAGTACGTCGGCCGTACGGTCCGGGAGTCCGCGGCGCTGCGCGGCGAGGCGCCCTGGACGACCGTCCGCCGGCTCCTGGTCGAGGACCGGCTCGCCCCGGCGATCCTCCAGCACGTCGGCCACGAGGAGAACGTCCGCGCGATCATGCGCCACCGCGTCCACACCGGCGGCTCGGACGGCATCCTCCAGGGCGCCAAGCCACACCCGCGCGCGTACGGCACCTTTCCTCGGTATCTCGGGCTGTACGTGAGGGAGTTGGGGGTGCTGTCGCTGGAGGAGTGTGTCGCCCGCCTCACCGGCCGCCCGGCGGCCCGCCTGCGCCTGCCCGACCGGGGCCTGGTCCGCGAGGGGCACCGCGCCGACCTGGTCCTGTTCGACCCGCGGACGGTGGCGGCGGGCTCGACCTACGACGCGCCGCGCACGCCGCCGGCCGGCATTCCGTACGTCCTGATCGACGGCCGGTTCGTCGTCGAGGACGGCCGGCGGACGGACGTACTGGCGGGGCGGGCGGTCCGCCGCTCTCCCGTGGCCGGGTGACGGACCGCCCCTCCGCGTCGCCCTACGGCTTGGGCAGGGTGCACCCGGCGGCGCTCAGGCTGAGCTGGTTGCGGGTCGTGAAGCAGGCCGGGAACTGGTAGGTCTGCTGGGCGTAGTTGATGCCCTGGCGGACGGTGACGTTGCCGCTCGCGTCGACCTCGCACGGGTTGTTCACCGTGCAGGACTGGCCGTCCTCGTTGCCGGTGTTGTTGACGGCGACGACCTTGCCGGTGGCCTGGTCGACGACCGGCGAGCCGGAGGTGCCGCCGATGGTCTGGCAGGCGGAGGTGTATCGGACCGAGTCCTTCCAGGTCCAGCCACCCTCCTTGATGCGGTACACGAACGCGTCGATGTTGCAGCTGTAGAGCCGCTTCCAGTAGCCGGAGGCGACGGTGATCGCGGTACCGGCGGTGGGGTGCGTGTCCTGCACGGTGAGGGCGCTGATGCCGTAGGAGCTGCGGATCGTCGCGTACGTGCTGGTCAGCTGGTAGACCGTGGCGTCCGTGTCGGTCATCGTCGAGTAGGCGATCTTGCTGGCGCGCAGGGTGGCGACCCGGGTGCCGGCGGAGTTGAGCAGCCCGAAGGTGCGGCTGGAGGCCCGGTTGACGATGACCTGGCCCGGCGCGGGGAAACCCGTCTCCAGGCAGTGGCCGTTGGTGAGGAC
This sequence comes from Streptomyces sp. ID05-39B, assembly GCF_033794725.1. Classification (NCBI taxonomy): domain Bacteria; kingdom Bacillati; phylum Actinomycetota; class Actinomycetes; order Kitasatosporales; family Streptomycetaceae; genus Streptomyces; species Streptomyces sp. ID05-39B. Next base: position 10,857 of record NZ_JARGEF010000150.1, read on the forward strand.
CAGGGCCGGGTCGGTGTCGAGCGAGTTCGGGAAGCGGACCAGGGAGCCGGAGCAGTTGCTGAGCGCGACGGTCCCGGCCAGGGTGACGGCCTGAAGGGTCGGCGAGGCCGCCGCCTTCGTGTCCGCGACCGGCTGCGCCGAGGTCCTGTTCACGGCCGCCGGCGCCTCGCTCACGGGTGCGGCGACCGCGGGCGCCGCACCGGCCCCGGCGATGGCCAGGGCGATGAGCGCGGCGACGAGAGGCTTTCTCATGTGGGGGTCCCCTCTGACGACAAGGCGACCGGAGATCTTCCGGCCGCCGCTGCTGTGACACGCGCGAAGGATCATGCGCGCTTTTTGTCATGCGCATTGTTGGCGCAGGAGGAGGGGACGGCAAGGATCACTTTTCAGCCGCCGGGGGCGATGGCCGACGGAAGCGGCGAGGGCTCGGAGAGCCGGAGCCTCGGGGACTCGGGGACTCGGCGGAGAACGGCCGCGGCCGAGGGCGGAGGACGAGGGGAGCCGCGCGAGGTGCATCGCCGGGAGCCACCGGACGCACTCCAGGGGCCGACGGGTGTGGGCCGAGGCGCACGGTCGACGGGAGGCGGCGAGCCGCAGGGCGGCGGCACGCTTGTCGGCGACGGCCCGGTTCGGCTCGTCGCGCCGACCGTGGGGCGCCGGGAGCCACGCGCGGCCGAAAGCCGGCGTGAGCCACGCGGCGCGCGGTCCCGACAGGCCCACGGCGCGGGTCCGGCGCGGCAGGCGGGCCTCGTCCAGGGGGATACGGACGCCGACGTGACCCTGCGCGGACCGTGGCCGGCCGGGAGTGGCGAAGGTCAGCCGGGGGCAGCCGGAAGGCGCGGGTGTCTCACCGCGTTCCGCCGCTCTCCCGTCCCCGTCTACCGCGGCTTTTTGCCCCGCCCTTTGGGGTTCCCCTTGCCCGAGTCGGCCACCGGGGCGGAGCTGCCCGCGGAGGGTGCCGAGCCGGTCGCCGGAGCGGCCGAGGGGAATGCCGTCGGCGGCTCGGAGGACGTGGGGGCCGACGAGGGCGTGGACTGCGCGACGGTGGGCGAGGTGCCGGTCCCGGCGGACCGTCCGGCATCCGTCTCCGGGGAGAGGGACGGCGACTCCGCCTCCCCCGCCGAGTCCGGCGCGGCCGACCGGGTGCCCTCCGGCCCGCCCTTCTCCGTGTCGTCCGACGATCCGGTGAAGGCGAAGCCCGCGACCAGCGCGGCCACCGAGGCGACGCCCACCGCGCCGAGGGCGGCGACCGCGCGGCGGGGCCCGCGGGCGGCCCGCCGCCGGTCCGCGCGCCCACCGGCCGCCTGCGGGTCGTCGTACGCGTGCGCGTCGTACCCGTGCGGGTCGTACGCGGGCGGGGCCGGCTCCTGCGCGATGCGGGGCAGCTCGCTGGTCTCGTCGTAGGCGTTCTCCCACCCGTGCGCCGCGGCCGGATCCCGGTACGCCTCGTACGGCGGCGGGTCGGTCTCGACGTACGGGAGATACACGTTCGGCTGAACCGGAGGGTTCGTGCTCTCACCTGGCCTGGGCATGGCCGGGGATTGTAGAGAGGCAAGGGGCCTCCGGGACAGCGGACGGCGATACCGCCGCAAACCCGGCGTCTCACGTGGCGGAAAACACGCCCCGAGGGGCGTTACCGGGCCGTAAGCTCCCAGACATGCAGGTGATCCAGTCGACCAAGCTCAGCAACGTCTGTTACGAGATCCGGGGCCCGGTTCTCGAGGAGGCGATGCGCCTGGAGGCGGCAGGGCACCGCATCCTCAAGCTGAACACCGGGAATCCGGCCGCGTTCGGCTTCGACTGCCCGCCGGAGATCCTGGAGGACATCCTCCGCAACGTCTCCTCGGCGCACGGCTACGGCGACGCCAAGGGCCTGCTGGCCGCGCGCCGTGCGGTGGTCATGCACAACCAGACGCTGGGCATCGAGACGGACGTCGAGCACGTCTTCATCGGCAACGGTGTGTCCGAGCTGATCGTGATGGCGATGCAGGGCCTGCTGGACGACGGCGACGAGGTCCTCGTCCCGGCGCCCGACTACCCCCTGTGGACCGCCGCCGTAGCCCTGTCCGGCGGCACCGCCGTGCACTACCGCTGCGACGAGCAGTCCGACTGGATGCCGGACCTCGCGGACGTCGAGCGCAAGGTCACCGACCGCACCAAGGCGATCGTCATCATCAACCCGAACAACCCGACGGGTGCGGTGTACGACGAGGCCATGATCCGGGGCCTCACCGACATCGCCCGCCGGCACAACCTGCTGGTCTGCTCGGACGAGATCTACGACAAGATCCTGTACGACGGTGCCACGCACACCGCGACCGCCAAGGTCGCGCCGGACCTGCTCACCCTCACCTTCAACGGCATGTCGAAGGCGTACCGGGTGGCCGGCTACCGGGTCGGCTGGATGTCGATCTCCGGGCCGCGCGCCCACGCCGACTCCTACATCGAGGGTCTGACGATCCTGGCGAACATGCGCCTGTGCGCGAACATGCCGGGGCAGCACGGGGTGGTTGCCGCGCTCAGCGGGCGGCAGACGATCAACGAGCTGGTGCTGCCGGGCGGGCGGCTCAAGGAACAGATGGACACGGCGTACGAGCTGCTGACGCAGATCCCCGGCGTGACGTGCGTCCGCCCGAAGGGGGCGCTGTACCTCTTCCCGCGCCTGGACCCGACGGTCTTCAAGATCAAGGACGACCGGCGGATGGTCCTCGACCTGCTGCGCCGGGAGAAGATCATGGTCGTCCAGGGCACCGGCTTCAACTGGCCGGAACCCGACCACTTCCGGGTGGTCACGCTGCCGACGGTGACGGATCTGCGGGACGCGGTCGGGCGGATCGGGCGCTTCCTGGACGGATACGGCCAGCCCTGACGGTGACGCCCGGCGAGCCTCCCGGTCCGGTTTTAAGATCGACTCAACTTTAGACGAGTTCCAAGCTAGGATGGTTTCCTGCAAGCACACAGGAGGCCGTCCCATGTACGAACCGATCCGCACCAAGTCGGTCCACAGCACGATGGCCGGCACCTCCGACTTCCCCCACCGGACCCGTGAGGAGGAGCTGGACATCCAGCTCGCGAGTCATCTCGCGGCGCTGCTGGCCGTCACCGACGAGCTGCGCGCCCAGGCCCCCTCCACCGACCTGGACGACCTGGACGCCGCGGCCGAACGGCTCGCACGGCAGGTCGCCCGGCTGCGGGGAGGCAGGCCGCCGGCCCGCGTCACGTCCACCGGACCGACCCGCACCGCGGCCCTGCACCGACGGGCCCACGCCCTCGCCGGACGCGCCCTGGTCGTCGCGGCCTCCCGCGCCGACACGGCGGCGGCGATCCTCGCGGCCGAGCGCATGGACGCCCACGCCGCCGCCCTGGCGACCGCCACCTCGGCGACCGGCACCCTGGCCGCCACCGCCTGACCCACCGGGGCCCCCGAACGGCCCCGGTCCGCGTGCACCCGCAGCGACGCGCGGACCGGGCGCCACAATCTCAGTACCTTGACGGTACGGGCATGGACTACGCCAAGATGCGCGCGATTGCCGAGGAACTCGGGGCATACGCCGAGCGCCTCGAAGGGGCTTGGAGCGTCGAGATCGGTCCGAACGGTCCGATACTGGCCATGACGTGCCCGTCGAAACGCCGCGAGGGGACGATCCGGCGCATCTGCAAGCAGTTGGACGCACAGCTTCCCGCAACTCACCCGGGGTACATCTGCGCGAACGGCCCTGAGATCGAGCACCCCGGGATCGGCCGCATGCGCCTCCCCGACGCCGCCGTCATCCCCAAGGAGGCCCTTGATGAAGAGGGCCTCGCCGTGGACACCGCTCAGGTCCTCGCGGTGATCGAGATCATCTCGCCGTCCAACCCGAACAACGACTACATCGACAAGCTCGCCGACTACCCCGCCATGGGCAGCCCCCACTACCTGATCGTCGATCCGCGCCCCGGCACCGCCGAGGTGCACGCACTCCGAGCCCTGCAGGGGCCGCTACACGCGCAAGGACCCGTACATCTACGGAGACAAGGTCCCGTTCGGCCCCTGGACCGTGGAGACCGCCGACTTCCGCCGCTACGGCAAAGCCGGGAACAGCACGGACTGAGCCGGGCTCCCGGCGCCGGACACCGCCGCAACAGGAACGGCCGGTTCCCGTTGCGTTCCCGGTCCGCTCCTTCACCCTTCGTTCATCCGGGGCACCCGGGAATGTGCGATTCCGGGAGCACGCTCCCGGCGTGAGACGTATCGCAGGAATCGTCCTCGCGGTGCTGCTGATCGGTGGCGTGGTGGCCGCCGTCGTCGCAGGCCGGGACTGCGAGATGCCGTAGGTGAGCCGGCCGTCCTGGACCGCCTGGTCGATCTGCGACCAGGTGACCTCCGCCGGCGGCCTCATGGGCGAAGGCCTGCCGCCGCCCGTCCCGTCGGGGCTGACGGGTGGGCGACGACAGGCCCAGGGCCCCCCACGCCGTTGTGCGGGGCCTCGCCGGTCTGTGGTGCTGTCACCGCGGCCGGCCGTGACGATATTGCTGGTCAGGGCTCAATCGGAACCGGCCGCGGCGTTCTGGGGGGCTGGTTCAGCCCAGGCGCTCCACGAGAGCGCGGTACTCGTCCCACAGCTCCTTCGGCGTGTGATCGCCGAAGGTGTTGAGGTGCTCGGGGATGAGGGACGCCTCCTCGCGCCAGATCTCCTTGTCGACCGTGAGGAGGAAGTCGAGGTCCTTCTCCGCGAGGTCCAGGCCCTCGGTGTCCAGGGCACCCGGCGCCGGCAGGACGCCGATCGGCGTCTCGACACCCTCGGCCCTGCCCTCCAGGCGCTCCACGATCCACTTCAGGACACGGGAGTTCTCGCCGAAGCCGGGCCAGACGAACTTGCCCTCGTCGTCCTTGCGGAACCAGTTGACGTAGTAGATCTTCGGGAGCTTCGCCTGGTCCTTGTCCTTGGCGACGTCGACCCAGTGACCCATGTAGTCGCCCATGTTGTAGCCGCAGAACGGCAGCATGGCGAAGGGGTCGCGGCGCAGCTCGCCGACCTTGCCCTCGGCGGCGGCGGTCTTCTCGGAGGCCACGTTGGCGCCGAGGAAGACGCCGTGGTTCCAGTCGAAGGACTCCGTCACCAGCGGTACGGCGGTGGCGCGCCGGCCGCCGAAGAGGATCGCCGAGATCGGCACGCCCTTGGGGTCCTCCCACTCGGGCGCGATGATCGGGCACTGCGAGGCGGGCACGGTGAAGCGGGCGTTGGGGTGGGCGGCCGGGGTCGCCGACTCCGGCGTCCAGTCGTTGCCCTTCCAGTCGGTGAGGTGCGTGGGCGGCTCCTCGGTCATGCCCTCCCACCACACGTCGCCGTCGTCGGTGAGGGCCACGTTGGTGAAGACCGCGTTGCCCCACAGCGTCTTCATCGCGTTGGCGTTGGTGTGCTCACCGGTGCCGGGCGCGACGCCGAAGAAGCCGGCCTCGGGGTTGATGGCGTACAGGCGGCCGTCCTCGCCGAACCGCATCCACGCGATGTCGTCACCGATGGTCTCGACGGTCCAGCCGCGGGTGGTCGGCTCCAGCATGGCGAGGTTGGTCTTGCCGCAGGCGCTCGGGAAGGCGGCGGCGACGTACTTGGACTCGCCCTGCGGGGGCGTGAGTTTCAAAATCAGCATGTGCTCGGCGAGCCAGCCCTCGTCGCGGGCCATGACGGAGGCGATGCGCAGGGCGTAGCACTTCTTGCCGAGCAGGGCGTTGCCGCCGTAGCCGGAGCCGTAGGACCAGATCTCGCGGGTCTCGGGGAAGTGCGAGATGTACTTGGTCGAGTTGCACGGCCACGGCACGTCCGTCTCGCCCTCGGCCAGCGGCGCTCCGAGCGTGTGCACGGCACGCACGAAGAAGCCGTCGGTGCCGAGTTCGTCGAGGACGGGCTGTCCCATGCGGGTCATGGTGCGCATGGACACGGCGACGTAGGCGGAGTCGGTGATCTCGACGCCGATCGCGGAGAGGTCCGAGCCGAGGGGGCCCATGCAGAACGGGACGACGTACATCGTCCGGCCCTTCATCGAGCCGCGGAAGACGCCGCCCTTGCCGTCGGAGCCCGTGAAGATCTCCCGCATCTCGGCGGGGGCCTTCCAGTGGTTGGTCGGGCCCGCGTCCTCCTCCTTCTCGGAGCAGATGAAGGTGCGGTCCTCGACCCGGGCGACGTCGGTCGGGTCGGATGCCGCGTAGTAGGAGTCGGGGCGCTTGACGGGGTCGAGTTTCTTGAAGGTGCCCTTGTCGACCAGTTCCTCGCTCAGCCGCCGGTACTCGGCCTCGGATCCGTCACACCAGACCACGTTGTCCGGTTGCGTCAGTTCGGCGATCTCGTTGACCCACGAGATCAGTTCCTGGTGCTGGGTGGGGATGACGGGGGGAGCCGCGATGTCGCGCGCCACGATCGCTCCTAGGTGAGGGATTTTGTCCTTGTCTGCCCCGTGGGGGCCGCGGCCCGGATGCTTCGCAGCGAGCTGCTGAGCGCTCATCCGGTGCCGACCGCACTCATTTGATCATCCGACGCAGGAGCCCATCTGTCCAGAGGGCATCACAGATGAGCGGCGTGAGGCTCGCCACGTGCTGGTCCGCGCTCCCTCGCCATGCCCCCGACAGGCGTGAGACGCCGGCCACTCCCGACAGCCCATCTCGCCCCACCGGCCGGTAACCTACGGTTCCGTAGATACGATGGGACGCATGACTGCGTCCGCCCCCGACGCGCGTACGGATACGCCGGCCGCCGGCCGCGGTCCCGTCGCGCTCCCCCTGCCGCATCCGGTCAAACCGAAGCTGCGCGGCTGGCTGCACCTCGGAATGTTCCCCGCCGCCCTGGTCGCGGGCCTCGTGCTCACCGCCCTCGCGGACTCCACGAGAGGCCGCATCGCCTGCGGCATCTTCGCCCTCACCGCCTGCCTGCTGTTCGGTGTGAGCGCCCTGTACCACCGGGGCGACTGGAGTCCACGCATGGACGGCGTCCTGCGCCGCCTGGACCACGCCAACATCTTCCTGATCATCGCGGGCACCTACACCCCGCTGACGATGCTGCTCCTGCCGGGCGGCAAGGGGCAGGTGCTGCTCTGGGGCATCTGGGCAGCCGCGGCGGCCGGGATCGTCTTCCGCGTCTTCTGGGTCGGCGCCCCTCGCTGGCTCTACACCCCGTGCTACATCGCGATGGGCTGGGCGGCCGTCTTCTTCCTGCCCGACTTCATGCGCGCGGGCGGCATCGCCGTACTGGTCCTGGTGATCGTCGGTGGTCTCCTCTACAGCGCGGGCGGCGTGATCTACGGCATCAAGCGCCCCAACCCGTCACCGCGCTGGTTCGGCTTCCACGAGGTGTTCCACTCCTTCACGCTGGCCGCGTTCATCGCGCACTACGTGGGCATCTCGCTGGTGGCTTACCAGCACGGGTGACTTCCGCCCCTTCCCACCGCGGGCCACGGCTTTCGAGCCGTGGCCCTTTTTCGTGCGCCGACCTCCGCACCACCTCAGCATAGTTGACAGCGAGCACCTTCTGACAGTTACTCTCATTTCATGGTTACTGTCAGTTCACCCGACCCCCGCCGCTGGTGGGCCCTCGCCGCCCTCGTCGCGAGCATGCTGACGCTCGGCTTCGACATGACGATCCTCAACGTGGCGCTCCCGACGATGGCCCGCGACCTGGGCGCCTCGACGGGCGAGCAGCAATGGATGGCGGACGCGTACGTCGTCGTCTTCGCCGCGCTGATGCTCCCCGCCGGACTGCTCGGCGACCGGTTCGGCCGGCGCCGGATGCTGATCACCGGGCTGGGCGTCTTCCTGGCCGGTTCACTGGCCGGGGCCCTGGCCGACGGCGTCACCGCGGTCATCGCCGCCCGCGCCGTGATGGGCGTCGGCGCCGCACTGGTCACCCCCCTCGCCCTGTCCGTGCTGCCCTCGCTGTTCGCACCCGACGAGCGCACCAAGGCCGTCGGCATCGTCTCCGCCGGCTCCACGCTCGGCCTGCCGCTCGGCCCGATCATCGGCGGCTGGCTGCTCGACCACTACTGGTGGGGCTCGGTCTTCCTGGTCAACCTGCCGATGGCCGCCGTCGGCATCGCCGCCTGCGTGTTCCGCCTCCCCGAGACCCGCGACCCGTCCTCCCCCAAGGTCGACGCCGTCTCCACCGCGCTCACCGCGGCCGGGCTCGGCGCGCTCATCTACGCGATCATCGAGGCGCCCACCCACGGCTGGACCGACCCGCTGGTCCTGGCCCTGCTCGGCGCCGCCGCCGTACTGATCGCCGCGCTGGTCCTGCGCGAGCGGCGGACGGTGCGGCCCATGCTCGACATGACGCTGCTCGCTCAGCGCGGTTTCCTGTTCAACGCCCTCGCCGCGACGCTGGTGATGTTCGTGCTGTCCGGCCTGATGTTCCTGCTGCCGCCGTACCTCCAGGCCGTCCGCGGACACGACGCACTCGGTACCGGCGTACGGCTGCTGCCGCTGATGGGCGGTCTGACGGTGGCCGCGCGGGCCGCGCAGCCGTTCGTCGCCCGCTTCGGGTCGCGGCCCGTGGTCAGCGCGGGCCTGGTGGTCGTCGCCTTCGCCGCGCTCCTGGGCAGCGGTACGACGGTGCACTCCGGGTACGGCTTCACCGCGCTGTGGCTGACGATCGCCGGGGCCGGCTTCGGCTTCTCGCTCGTCCCGGCGATGTCCGGCGCCCTCGGCACCCTGCCGACCGACCGGGCCGGCAGCGGTTCGGGCCTGCTGATGACCCTGCGGCAGGTGGGCGGCGCCATCGGCATCGCCCTGCTGGGCAGCCTCCTCGCGAGCGCCTACCGCGACCGCCTCGACGTCACCGGACTGCCCTCGGGGGCCGCCGACACGGCCGGGGAATCCGTCGTGGCCGCGCATGTCGTCGCCGACCGGGCGGGCGCGGCGGACCTCGTGGCCGCCGCGAACAGCGCGTACGTGCACGGCATGGGCGTCGCGATGCTGGTCTGCGGTGTCGCCGCCCTCGTCGCCGCCCTGCTGGCCGCCGCGTTCCTGCCGGGCGGCGAGCGCGGCAGCCGGCCGCCCGCGCCCGACCCGGCCGCACCCGACCCGGCCGCACCCGACCTGGCCGCACCCGACCTGGCCGCACCTGACCTGGCCGCTCCTGACCTGGCCGCTCCGGTGGCGGATGCCCGACAATGACCACCATGACGGCCGCACGCTTCCCCCTCTCGCCCGCCCTCTCCCCCGC
>NZ_JARGEF010000151.1:0-19934 GCF_033794725.1 Streptomyces sp. ID05-39B
GAGGACGACGAGAGCGGGGGCCAGGTAGAGCCAGGGTGTGAAGGCCCCGCAGGCGGACCCGCGGTGCCTTCACACCCTGGCTCTACCTGGCCCCCGCTCTCGTCGTCCTCGCCGCGCTGCTCGGCTACCCGATCTACCAGCTCGGCCTGATCTCCCTCTACCGCTACACACAGGCACAGGTCAGCGGCGGTGAACCGACCGTCTTCCGGGGGTTCGGCAACTACGCCGACGTCTTCGCCGACGACCGGTTCTGGCAGGTGCTGCTCGCCACGGTCGTCTTCGCCGCGGCCTGCGTCCTGTCCACCCTCGCCGTCGGCTGCGCACTCGCCGTGCTCCTCACCCGCGTGCGGGCCCTGCCGCGGCTCGCGCTGATGCTCGCCGCGCTCGGCGCCTGGGCCACGCCCGCCGTCACCGGCTCGACCGTGTGGCTGTTCCTGTTCGACCCCGACTTCGGCCCGGTCAACCGCGTCCTCGGCCTCGACGACCACTCCTGGACGTACGGCCGCTACAGCGCCTTCTTCCTGGTCCTGCTCGAAGTGGTCTGGTGCTCCTTCCCGTTCGTGATGGTCACGGTGTACGCGGGCATCCGCGCCGTACCGTCCGAGGTGCTGGAGGCCGCCGCCCTGGACGGCGCCTCGCAGTGGCGCATCTGGCGTTCGGTCCTCGCGCCGATGCTCCGGCCGATCCTGGTGGTCGTCACCATCCAGTCGGTGATCTGGGACTTCAAGGTCTTCACGCAGATCTACGTCATGACCAACGGCGGCGGCATCGCGGGCCAGAACCTCGTCCTGAACGTCTATGCCTACCAGGAGGCGTTCGCGTCCTCTCAGTACGGGCTCGGCGCGGCGATCGGTGTCGTGATGCTGCTGATCCTGCTCACCGTCACCCTCGGGTACCTGCGGCTGCTGCGTCGGCAGGGGGAGGACATATGAATCTTCCACTGAATCTTCCCCGCTCTCTCGCGAAAGGACTCGTGCGGCATCCGTGGCGGACCGCCGCCGAGGCCTGTGCGCTGCTGGTCGCGGCCGTCGTCGCGTTCCCGCTGTACTGGATGGTGCTGGGCGCCTTCAAACCGGCCGGGGAGATCGAGTCGAGCGAGCCCCGGCCCTGGACCCTGGCGCCGTCCCTGGATTCCTTCCGGCGCGTCTTCGGGCAGCAGGAATTCGGCCGTTACTTCTTCAACAGTCTTGTCGTCGCGGTCACCGTGGTGATCGTCTCGGCGGTCATCGCGTTTCTCGCCGCGACCGCCGTCACCCGATTCCGGTTCCGTTACCGGACCACTCTGCTGATCATGTTCCTGGTGGCCCAGATGGTGCCCGTGGAAGCGCTCACGATCCCCTTGTTCTTCGTGATGCGCGACGCCGGTCAGCTCAACACCCTGGGTGCCCTGATCCTGCCCCACATCGCGTTCTCGCTGCCCTTCGCGATCTGGATGCTGAGGGGCTTCGTGAAAGGCGTTCCGGAGGCCCTGGAGGAGGCCGCGTACCTCGACGGGGCGAGCCGTACGCGATTCATGTGGCAGATCCTTTTCCCGCTCGTGCTGCCCGGTCTCGTCGCCACGAGCGTGTTTTCCTTCATCTCCGCCTGGAACGACTTCCTCTTCGCCAAGTCGTTCATCATCAGCGACACTTCGCAGTCGACGCTGCCGATGGCCCTGCTGGTGTTCTACAAGCCCGACGACCCCGACTGGGGCGGGGTGATGGCCGGTTCGACGGTGATGACGATTCCGGTGCTGGTCTTCTTCGTACTCGTACAGCGACGACTCGTCTCCGGCCTCGGCGGAGCGGTGAAGGACTGACGTGACTTCAGGAAACGAGATCATTCCGGCGCCGCGCGCCGTCGAGGGCCCCATGCGGTGCGGGGTCCAGCTGGACGACTCCACCGTCCTGTGGGCCGCGCCCGGCACCGGGAGCACCGAACGCTGGCTGCGAGCCACGCTCGGCGCCGCCCTCGGCCTGCCGCTGCGGCCCGGCCCCGAGGAGGCCCAGGACGGCGTACGGCTGCTCGTCGACGACACGCTGGGACCGGAGGCGTACCGGCTGAGCGTCATCACCGACCGGGGCGTCGAGATCCGCGGCGGCGACCCGGCCGGCGTCTTCTGGGGGGCGCAGACGCTGCGTCAGCTCCTCGGCCCCGAGGCGTTCCGGCGCGCCCCGGTGCGGCCCGGAACGCGGTACGGCGTCCCGCACCAGATCATCGAGGACGGCCCGCGTTTCCCCTGGCGCGGTCTGCTCCTCGACGTGGCCCGGCACTTCATGCCCAAGGACGGCGTCCTGCGCTACCTGGATCTGATGGCCGCGCACAAACTCAACGTCCTCCACCTCCATCTGACCGACGACCAGGGCTGGCGCGTCGAGATCGAGCGGCACCCCCGGCTGACCGAGGTCGGCTCCTGGCGCTCGCGCACCACATTCGGCCACCGTGCCTCACCGCTGTGGGACGAGAGGCCGCACGGCGGCTTCTACACCCAGGACGACATCCGCGAGATCGTCGCCTACGCCGCCGAACGGCATGTCACCGTCGTCCCCGAGATCGACGTACCCGGTCACTCCCAGGCGGCCATCGCCGCGTATCCCGAACTCGGCAACACCGACGTCGTCGACACCCGCGCCCTCTCCGTCTGGGACACCTGGGGGATCAACCCGAACGTCCTCGCACCCACCGACGACACCCTGCGCTTCTACGAGGGCGTCTTCGAGGAGGTCCTCGCCCTCTTCCCGTCGGAGTTCATCCACGTCGGCGGCGACGAATGCCCCAAGGAGCAGTGGCGCGGCTCACCCACCGCGCAGGCCCGCATCGAGGAACTCGGTCTCGCCGGCGAGGACGGACTACAGGCCTGGTTCATCGGGCACTTCGACACCTGGCTCGCCGCGCGCGGGCGGCGGCTCATCGGCTGGGACGAGATCCTGGAGGGTGGCCTCGCCGACGGTGCCGCCGTGTCGTCCTGGCGCGGATACGCGGGCGGGATCGCCGCCGCGCGCGCGGGACACGACGTCGTCATGTGTCCCGAGCAGTACGTGTACCTGGACCACCGGCAGGACGGCGGCGCCGAGGAGCCCGTGCCGATCGGCTACGTGCGCAGTCTGGAGGACGTCTACCGGTTCGAGCCCGTGCCGCCGGGGCTGACGCCCGAGGAGGCGGCACACGTGCTGGGCACGCAGGCCAACGCGTGGACCGAGGTGATGGAGGACCCCGCGCGCGTCGACTACCAGGTCTTTCCCCGGCTCGCGGCCTTCGCCGAGGTCGCCTGGAGCCGGCTGCCCGCGCCGGAGCGGCGGGACTTCGCCGGCTTCGAGCGGCGGATGGAGGCCCACTACGAGCGGCTCGACGCCCTGGGTGTCGGCTACCGGCCGCCCGGCGGCCCGAAGCCCTGGCAGAAGCGGCCGGGCGTGCTCGGCCGGCCGATCGAGGGGACGCCCCCGATGCGCTGACCGCACCGCCGACGTCGGTCTCGGTAAAACCCGGCAGAATCACCGAAGAGTCGCAATTCACGCACATCGGTGATGCCGTACCAAAACGGGCCATCTCCCTTATGGGGTGGGCGAATGCCTCCTGGCGGACCCCCGCGTCCGGGCCTTGCGAAGATGTGCCAGAGTTGCCACGTCCGCCCTGTCAGCACGTACCGTACGGCAGCACAGGTGGGACCAGGTGGGGCAGCGGGAAGGGGCAGCCGGTTTTGACCACGCACGCACCGCAGGCGGGGCAGGCCGTCACGCTGCCCGCGACCCTGGACGAAGCCGTGGCGGCACTCGCCGTCACACCGGCCGCCGTTCCCGTGGCGGGCGGCACCGACCTGATGGCCGCCGTCAACTCCGGCCAGCTCAGGCCCGCCGCTCTGGTCGGCCTCGGCCGCATCAGCGAGATCCGCGGCTGGCAGTACCAGGACGGGCACGCCCTGCTCGGCGCCGGGCTCACCCACGCCCGCATGGGCCGCCCCGACTTCGCCGCCCTCATCCCGGCGCTCGCCGCCGCCGCGCGCGCGGCGGGCCCGCCGCACATCCGCAACGCGGGCACGCTGGGCGGCAACATCGCCTCCGCCGCTCCCACGGGCGACGCGCTGCCCGTGCTGGCCGCGCTGGAGGCGACCCTGATCATCGCCGGGCCGGGCGGCCTGCGCCGCGAGATCCCGGTGTCGCACCTGCTGGCCGGCATGGACATGCTGCGCGGTGGCGAACTCATCGGGTTCGTGCGCGTGCCCCTGCTGCACGCCCCCCAGGTCTTCCTGAAGGCGACCGGCCGCACCGGCCCCGGACGGGCCGTCGCCTCCGTCGCCCTCGTCCTCGACCCCGCCCGGCGCGGAGTCCGGTGCGCCGTCGGAGCCATAGCGCCGATGCCGCTGCGGCCCCTGGAGGCCGAGCAGTGGGTCGCCCGGCTCATCGACTGGGACAACAACCGCGCCCTCGTCCCCGAGGCGCTGACCGCCTTCGGCGAATACGTCGCCGCCGCCTGCATCCCGGACACCGTCCCCGCCGAGGACGGCTCCGTGCAACCGCTACCGCCCGCCGTACTGCACCTGCGGCGCACCGTCGCCGCACTGGCCCGACGAGCACTGGGGAGGGCACTGTCATGACCGACGACCAGCACGGACAGGGCGCGCCGCCGGGCGGCGGCCGCTGGGACCCGCTGCCCCAGGGCGACTACGACGACGGCGCCACCGCCTTCGTGAAGCTCCCCGAGGGCGGCATCGAGGCCCTGCTGGCCGCCCGCGGCGACGGCAGCCCGCTCGCGGCCCCCGGCCACGGATACGTGCCCCCGCAGATCGAGGCCACGCACGACGGGAGCGACCCCGCCGCGGCCGGCCACGGCGCCTGGGCGGCCCCCGCGTCCGGCACCGACTGGCCCGCACCGGCCGACGGGACGGCCGGCGGCGACCAGTTCACGTACAACCCGGGCGCCACCGGTCAGTGGACCTTCGACGACAGCAACGCGCCCGCCGAGCCCGCGCCCGGCCACGACGTGACCGGCCAGTGGTCGATCCCCGTCGCGGGCGGCGATCTGCCCGACGAGTCGGGCGAGTTCACCACCTCGGCACTGGTCGAACAGTGGGGCGGCGGCACACCCCCGGCCACCCTGCCGGGCGGCGCGTCCGCGCCCTGGGCCACGGAGCCCGCGCCGGACGAGCGGTCCTGGGGCCCGGAGACCGACGGGGCCGGCGCCCCCCTCGCCGACGCCGCGGGCGTACGACCCGACGCGCCCGCCTTCGGCCACTCCCCGCGGCCCGACACCACGGGCGCCGCGGCCCACGAGCACCCGGCCCCGCACGAGCAGCAGCCGCCCGGACTGCCGTACGAGGACGGGCCCGGACCCGTGGAGGCCCACCGGCCGCCCCCCGAGGCCGCCGAGGACCCCCGGGGACCCGAGGCCGCTCGCGAGCCCGCAGAAGCCGCCGAGGACCCCCGGTCCGCGGCGGCCCCGGACCCCGTCGCGGAACACCCCGAGCAGGCCGACGCCGACGCGTTGTCCACGCGCGTGGACGACGACCAGGAAGCGGAGGCGGAGCCCGAGCCGGAGGCGGCACCTCACCACGACGACCACCCCCTCGCCTCCTACGTCCTGCGCGTCAACGGCTCCGACCGGCCTGTCACCGACGCCTGGATCGGCGAGTCCCTGCTCTACGTCCTGCGCGAGCGGCTCGGACTCGCCGGCGCCAAGGACGGCTGCTCCCAGGGCGAGTGCGGGGCCTGCAACGTCCAGGTGGACGGGCGCCTCGTCGCCTCCTGCCTGGTCCCGGCCGTCACCACCGCCGGCAGCGAGATCCGCACCGTCGAGGGCCTCGCCGTCGACGGACAGCCCTCCGACGTACAGCGGGCCCTCGCCCGCTGCGGGGCGGTGCAGTGCGGCTTCTGCGTGCCCGGCATGGCGATGACCGTGCACGACCTGCTGGAGGGCAACCCCGCGCCCACCGACCTGGAGGCCCGCCAGGCGCTCTGCGGCAACCTGTGCCGCTGCTCCGGCTACCGGGGCGTCCTCCAGGCCGTCCAGGACGTCGTCGCCGAACGCGAGGCACACACCGCGGCGGACGCCGAGTCGGACGGCGACGAGGCACGTATTCCGCACCAGGCGGGTCCCGGCGGCGGAGGCATCCACGCCTCCGCCTTCGAGAACCCCGCGCAGCCCCACCCGCACGACCCGGCGTACGGCCAGGACGGAGGCCAGTCGTGACCAGCGAAGCAGCCACCGCGACAAGCCCCGCGGAGGCCGGCCAGGCCCCCGAGCCGATCCCGCACGGCCTCGGCGCCTCCCTGCCGGCCGCCGACGCCCGCGCCAAGACCGAGGGCACCTTCCCGTACGCGGCCGACCTCTGGGCCGAAGGCCTGCTCTGGGCGGCCGTACTGCGCTCCCCGCACGCCCACGCGCGCATCGTCTCCATCGACACCACCCACGCGCGCGAGATGCCTGGCGTACGCGCCGTCGTCACGCACGAGGACGTGCCCGGCAGACCGCTGCACGGACGCGGCCCGGCCGCCGACCGCCCGGTGTTCGCCTCCGAGGTCGTACGCCATCACGGCGAGCCCATCGCGGCCGTCGCCGCCGACCACCCCGACACCGCGCGCATGGCCGCCGCGGCCGTCATCGTCGAGTACGAGGTGCTCGACCCGGTCATCGACCCCGAACTCGCCTTCGAGGCCGAGCCGCTGCACCCCGACGGCAACCTGATCCGGCACATCCCGCTGCACCACGGCGACCCGGCCGCGGCCGGCGAGATCGTCGTCGAGGGCCAGTACCGCATCGGCCGCGCCGACCCCGCCCCGATCGGCGCCGAAGCCGGTCTCGCCGTGCCCAGGCCCGACGGCGGCGTCGAGCTGTACCTCGCCTCCACCGACCCGCACAGCGACCGGGACACCGCCGCGGCCTGCTTCGGCCTGTCACCCGATCAGGTGAAGATCGTCGTCACCGGTGTGCCCGGCGCCACCGCCGACCGCGAGGACCAGGGCTTCCAGCTCCCGCTCGGCCTGCTGGCCCTGCGCACCGGCTGCCCCGTCAAGCTCACCGCGACCCGCGAGGAGTCCTTCCTCGGCCACGCCCACCGCCACCCCACCCTGCTGCGGTACCGCCACCACGCGGACGCCGAGGGCCGGCTCGTCAAGGTGGAGGCGCAGATCCTCCTCGACGCGGGCGCCTACGCCGACACCTCCTCCGAGGCCCTCGCCGCCGCCGTCTCCTTCGCCTGCGGCCCCTACGTCGTCCCCAACGCCTTCATCGAGGGCTGGGCCGTGCGCACCAACAACCCGCCCTCCGGCCACGTCCGCGGCGAAGGCGCCATGCAGGTCTGCGCCGCCTACGAGGCGCAGATGGACAAACTGGCGAAGAAACTCGGCGTGGACCCGGCGGAACTGCGCCTGCGCAACGCCCTGGCCACCGGCGACGTCCTGCCCACCGGCCAGACGGTCACCTGCCCGGCGCCCGTCGCCGAACTCCTCCAGGCCGTCCAGGAGTACCCGCTGCCCGCCCTGCCGAAGGACTCCCCCGAGGAGGACTGGCTGCTGCCCGGCGGCCCCGAGGGCGCGGGCGAACCGGGCGCGGTGCGCCGGGGCGTCGGCTACGGCCTGGGCATGGTCCACATGCTCGGCGCGGAAGGCACCGACGAGGTCTCCACGGCCACCGTCAAGGTCCAGGACGGCGTCGCGACCGTCCTGTGCGCGGCCGTCGAGAGCGGCCAGGGCTTCACCACCCTCGCCCGGCAGATCGTCCAGGAGACCCTCGGTGTCGACGAGGTGCACGTCGCGCCCGTCGACACCGACCAGCCCCCGGCCGGCCCCGGCTGCCGCGGACGGCACACCTGGGTCTCCGGCGGCGCGGTGGAACGCGCGGCCAAGATGGTCCGCACCCAGCTCCTCAAGCCCCTCGCCCACAAGTTCGGCATGTCCCACGAACTCCTCCAGATCACCGACGGCAAGATCACCTCGTACGACGGCGTCCTGTCGACGACCGTCGCCGAGGAACTGCACGGCAAGGAACTGTGGGCCACCGCGCAGTGCCGCCCGCACCCCACCGAGCCGCTGGACGGGGCCGGGCAGGGCGACGCGTTCGTCGGCCTCGCCTTCTGCGCGATCCGCGCCGTCGTGGACGTCGACATCGAACTGGGCTCGGTACGGGTCGTGGAACTGGCGGTCGCCCAGGACGTCGGCCGGATCCTCAACCCGGCCCAGCTCGCCGCCCGGATCGAGGCGGGCGTCACCCAGGGCGTCGGCATCGCCCTCACCGAGAACCTGCGCACCCCGCGCGGCCTGCTCCGCCACCCCGACCTCACCGGCTACGCCCTCCCCACGGCCCTGGACGCGCCGGACATCCGGATCGTCAAGCTGGTCGAGGAGCGGGACGTGGTCGCGCCGTTCGGCGCGAAGGCGGCCAGCGCGGTACCGGTCGTGACGTCCCCGGCGGCGATCGCCTCCGCCGTACGCGCCGCCACCGGCCGCCCGGTGAACCGACTGCCGATAAGGCCGCAGGCGGCCGTGGTCACGGGCCAGTAGGGACGACGCGGGCGCGCGAGGGCAGCCCTCTCGAGGTGTCCCGCGGCCATGTCCCGCCTCCACGACGCGGGCGCGCACGAGGGCGGCCGCCCGTGGCCGTGTTCGTCGCGGCGGGCCGACTGGGACGACGCGGGCGGGCACGAGGGCCGCTGCCCGACCGTTTCGGCCGCGGCGGTGGCGGCGCCCTCGCCGGACCGTGTGCCGCATGTCATGTCCCGGACTCGGCCCGGACACCGGGGAGTTGACCGTGGGGGAGACGGTCGAGGAGATCCTCGTGGGAAGGGAACGCGGGCGCGTGGCCCGGCGTCCTTCTTGTCGAGGGCCGTTGTCAGTGGTGCCGCGTAGTGTGCGCAGCAGTGGGACGGCGAATCTTCACGCACGGGGGACCGATGAGCACGACCAGCACCACCACCGGCACGCCGGTGATCACCCTCTCCGAGGCCGAGCTGGATCCGTACGTCACTCACGCGCCGAGCCGCCGCTGGCTGAGCGGTCCCGGACTGCCCGACGTCGGCGCGCTGGTGACGTTCGAGGCGCTGCGCGCGGACGGCCTGCGCACGGTCGCCGACTCCACCGGCGACCCCGGCCACCGGCTCCCCGACGACCTGCGCGACCAGCTCGTCATCGGCGGACTCCTCGGCCCGGCGGGCCCGGCGACCGAGTCGGTGCTGCTCGACGGCACCACCGGCGAGATCACGACGACGTGCTTCTTCCACGACCGC
This sequence comes from Streptomyces sp. ID05-39B, assembly GCF_033794725.1. Classification (NCBI taxonomy): domain Bacteria; kingdom Bacillati; phylum Actinomycetota; class Actinomycetes; order Kitasatosporales; family Streptomycetaceae; genus Streptomyces; species Streptomyces sp. ID05-39B. The sequence continues at coordinate 9,194 of NZ_JARGEF010000151.1, forward strand.
CCCGACCTGATGGACCGCCGGCCGCTCGCGCCCTCCCTGGAGAAGCTCGTGCGGTTCGCCACGGCGGCCGATGAACTCGCCGCGCTCAGAGGCCAGTTCGCGGCCTACGCCGGGCGCTTCGGGCCCGAGGCGGTGGCCGAGGCGTCCGGACAACTCCTCGCGCTCTACGAGTCGGGGGCCGACGGCGAGGTGCCGCCGTTCTGGCGGCTGGCCGCGGTGGTCCGCCCGCTCGCGTTGATCGCGGGCCCCGGCACGCGTTCCGGGCTCGCCCTGGACCTGCCGCCCCGGCTGCTGGACGAGGAGTTCGACACCGGCGCCATCGTCCGCTTCGAGGAGGTCGACTTCCCGGCCGCCCTCTCCCACGAGCCGACCCGCCGCTTCCTGCGGGAGACGGGCCTGCCCGAGGAATGCGTCTGGTTCTCCCTCGACATGGACGTCCCGCTGCCCACCCTCGCCGAGCACTGGGCGGACGAGCCGGACACCCGGCTCCCCGAAGGCGCCGACCGCCTGATCCGCCTCGGCCACCTCGTGGAGGACACCAGCCTCGTCCTCGACGGCACCACGGGCGCCGTGCTGTCCTGGAGCGAGGCGGAGGCCCGGCTCCGCCCGCTGAACGCCGACATCTCGACACTGGCGTTCACCCTCTGGCTCGTCCACCGCGAGCACACCCTCGACGCGGACCATGAACTGACCGAGGCCTACGACCAGTTGGCCGACACCATGACCCGCACCCTCGCCGCCCTCGACCCGGTGGCCTGCGACCCGACGCCCAGAACACCCACCGACGACGGCTGGCGCTACTGGCCGGGCATGTTCGAGGACGAGGCGGGCGGCGGACTCTACGCGTAGGGGGGCTCCGCACCGTAAGGTCCCCGCATGGACTGGCTGGCCCCGGTGAACACATTGACAGGCGCGGCGATCGGCATCGGATCGACCTTGCTGGCGGACCGCTTCCGCTGGCGCCGCGACCGCGAGGCACTCAACCAGGACACACGCCGGCAGGCCTACGCGGCGTTCATGGCCGCGCTGTCCGACGTCTACTCCCGGCTGCACGAGACGGCCCGCGAGACCCTCCCCCCGGCGGAGGCCCGCACGGCAGCGAACGACGTCTTCGCCACCAGCAACCTCTACCCGCTCCGCTACGAACTCGCCCTGATAGCCCCCTGGGACGTCATGGAACCGGTCAACCAGGCCTTCTGGAAGGTCCGCGACCTACGCGACCTGGTCGCCACAGGCACTCACACGGACGCCCCGGACTTCCGAGCCCACGTGGGCGACTACCTGAAAGCCACGGAGTCGGCCCAGACGGCGATGCGACGAGACCTGGGCACGTCCTGGCCGCAGGGGGCTGGGGGAGGGGCGTAGGCGGAAACGCCTCAGCCGCTGGGCGGAGTTGGAGGCCGTGGCGGGATTCGAACCCGCGTAACTCGCTTCAGCGACTTGTCCGCTTGATCTCGATGGCGAGGGCGCCGAGGGCCTCCTTCTCGGGGCCGTAGATGGTGCGGATGTTGGCGAGTTGCTGGTCGCGGGTGGCGGTCGGGTTGACGTTGAACGGGCCTTCGCCGTCGAGGAGAGCCTCGAAGTCGGGGTACTCGGTGACGCGGAGGACCTCGACGTCGCAGGTTTCGTCGGTGCCCTTGATGCGGAAGCGGATGGTGTCGCCGGCGGCGAGGTCATCGAGGCGCGGGTATTTGACCCGCACCTCGATGGTCTTGGTGCCCACTGCCACCAGCTCGAAGTACTGGCGGTAGAGGTTGAGTTCGCGGACGCGGGCGGTGCGGTCGGTCATCGGGAGGGAACGCTCCTGGGGGACGGCGCGGTGATCAGGCGGCCGATCTCGGCTGCCGAGTATGAGCGGAAGAAGTGGCGGGGGTCGGAGAGCAGGGTCTCGGCCATGGCGAGCAACTGATCGGCGTACTCGGTGACGGTGCCGGGCCACTGCCGGGTGTCGAGCATCCAAGGGGCGGCGCCCTCAGGCAAGGGGGCACGGCCTTCTCGGATGAGGGATTTCGACAACTTGGCGCCGGTGTCGGTCACGACCTGGGGGCAGAACAGTCGGGCCGGGAGCTGGGTACGGGTGAGGCCCACGGCCTGGAGGGCCTCGTCGACGAGGTGGGAGCCGAAGACCCAGTCGCCGCCCTTGACCATGACGTGCAGGGCGCCCTGGGAGCTGGTCAGGGTGAGTTCCTTGACCAGGTTGCGGTACAGGGTGGCCAGGTCGAGATACTCGCCGCTGGTGGGCGTGACCGTGGCCTCGTACGTGCCGTGGTGGAGGCACACGGCGGAGATCGTCGCCGCCTCGGGGCCGGCGAGGTGGACCCGGGTGCGTTCAGCGTGCTTCTCCGCCCAGCCGCAACTGGGATGCGGGCAGGGGACGCGGAGGTGCGGGGTGCCGGTGGAGGGGGCGAGCCACCAACGGGCGGCGTCGAGGCGGGGGAGGAGTCGGAGCCATGTGCGGCGGTAGTGCTCGCCGGCCTGCTGCTGTGTATACGTCTCGATGCGGTGCGGGATGCCCAGGCGCCCGGACAGGGCGGCGAAGAGGGGCTGGTAAAGCGTGGCGATGAGGGCGTTCAGGGCCTGCTCTCCGATGGCTTGGGCGTAGGCGCGCTGGTAACGGTGGCCGCTGGCCGGGTCGGTGGTCAGCTCGTACGGGGCGTTGTCGAGGGCGCTGAAGACCACCTCGGTGGGGAGGCCGAAGCGGTTGCGCAGTCGGGCGGCCATGGCGAAAGCCAGGGACTGCACGAGCGAGGTGCCGATGTGCGGGGCGCCATTGATCTGCGTGCCGACGACCAGCACGATCCGTTTGGGCGGCGCGGCCAGGATGCGCGGGGTCAGGACGTCTTCGGCATGGAGGAGGGCGTTGGCGAGGACGGTGTTCGGCGAGACGGGGTGCGCGGTCATGTTGTGTCCCCCTGAGGGCCGGTGATGCGGGGCGGCATAGAGACGGCCCCGCTCTTGTCACGGTTGAATCCGGCCCACACGCACTTCCCGGGGCCCGTCCGCTCCTCCACGCCCCAGATGTCGGCAGTCGTCGAGACGATCAGCAGGCCGCGGCCGTCGACGGCGGACTCCTCGGGAACGCGCTGCGTCGGCGTGTTCTCGCCGCTGTCGTGGACCTCGATCCGCAGCTGCTCATCGAGGGACTCGACGCGTACCAGGACCAGTCGGCCCACGGGCGCCCCGTGCAGCACGGCGTTGGTGACGAGCTCCGAGGCGCACAGCCGGATGTCGTCGAGGCGATTCGTCTCACCCCATTCGGTCAGCGTGGCGGCGACGAAGTTGCGAGCGGTACGCGGCGTGGTCCGGCGACGGGGGAACAGCATGGTGCGGTGCCGTCCCGTGGCCGGAAGGAGATCCGAGGCGGCTTCGGATGTCTCATTGGTGAGTCTGCTTGCCATGGTCAACAGCAAAGCGACTTAACTCATTTGGGTCGGGAGCCAGCACAGGGGCCAAGGCGGGGGCCACTATGGGGGCCAGAGGTCACGTGTTCCTGGGGGACGGCATGGGCGACACCGGGATCGGCGCCTTGCTCGTCCGGCTGCGCACTGTGCGTGGCTGGAGCCAGCAGAGGGTCGCCGACGAGTTCAACACCTTGGAAGGGCGCTCCGCGAAGACCGGCAAGGAGATCGGACGCTACGAGCGCGAAGCGCGCATCCCGATTCCCTATGCCCGGAAGTACCTGGCGCAGGTCTTCGGTGTCGATGCCGCCCTGCTCGACCAAGCCGTTGCCACAAGTAAGAGGCGGCGGGACGTGGCCGGTGCCACCGAGGTTGAGATCGTGCTGTCTGCGCTGTCACCCGAAGGCACCCGCGTTTGTGGAGATCCGCTGTCGGAGGACGCGGTGCGGTCTGCCGAGTTCGCCCGGTTCATCGCGCACCGCAATGCCGACGAGTTCGTCGTCGAGCAGTTGGAGGCGGACGTCGGCCGACTCGCCCGCACGTACGTCAGCCACCCGTTGATGGAGCAGTACGTCGAGATCAAGCGGTTACGGGACGGGGTGTTCGAGCTGCTGCGTGGGCGCCAGCACCCCCGGCAGACCATCGACCTCTACCTCTCCGCCTCCCGCCTCTGCGGCCTGTCCGCGCACGTCTGCCTTGATCTCGGAGCTTACGACTCTGCCGCCACCCACGCCCGTACCGCTCGCGCCTGCGCCGAGACGGCCGGACATGAGGGGATGCTGGCCTGGGTGCGAGCCGTGGAGTCGCTGATTGCGTACTGGACTGGCCGGTACGAGCAGGCGGCACGGCTGGCTCAGGCCGGCCGTCGACACAGGGCGAGTGGCAGCATCGGCGCCCGCCTGGCGAGTCTGGAGGCGCGGGCGTTGGCGATAGTCGGCGACTCGGCAGGCGCGCTCGCCGCCTTGTCGGACGCCGAACGCTCTCGTGGGGCGATCTCGGGTCGGGACGAGGTGCCGGGAGTCTTCGACTTTCCTGTCGCCAAGCAGTTCGCATACGCCGGGACGACCCTTCTGGCCGTGGGCGGGCAGGAGCACGTTCAGCGGGCCATCGTCAGCGCGGAGACGGCGATTCGGCTCTACCGCAGTGCGGACGGCGACGATCAGTCCGTCGGTGACCTGTTCGCTGCCCACGTCGACCTCGCTCGCGGACACCTGCTCCTGGGTGACCTGGACGGGACTGAGGAGATGCTCGGCTTCGTCCTCGGGTCCTCGCCGGAGCGGATGTCGGCCAGCATCGTGCGCCGCCTCACCGCTCTCGGGCGGGAGCTGGGAGGGCCGCAGTACGGTGGTGCCGCGCAGGCGGTACACCTGTGTGAACGACTCCAGCACACGGCCGTTCGTGCGTGCGTCCCTGCCCGCCGCCCATCCTCCGGAGTTGCCGACGTGACCGACCTGTCCGCCGCCCACGACGCCGCTGTCACCGACCGGACCCGCCTGGCGGGCAGCGCCTACAACGGAGACCGGGACCTTGCGGCCCGGCAGTCGCTCTATCGGTGGCAGACGCCTCGATACGACCTGCCGCGTCTCGTCGCCGAGCAGTTGAGCGACGTGCGTGGCCGGGTCGTCGATATCGGCTGCGGCAACGGCAAGTTCATCCAGCGGCTCCGTGAGGACCGTCCGGACCTGGATCTGCTCGGTCTCGACATCGCGCCCGGCATCCTTGCCGGCGTTCCCGGTCCGGTTGCCGTTGCGGACGCCACGAGTCTGCCGCTGGCGGCGGGGAGCATCGACGCGGCCCTGGCGCTGCACATGCTCTACCACGTGCCCGACATCCCCCAGGCGGTCGGGGAGCTTGCCCGTGTCTTGGCCGGCGACGGGGTGGTGGTCGCCTCCACCAACAGCGACCGCGACAAGGTCGAGCTCGACGAGCTGTGGCAGCGGGCCGCCGGCGATGTCCTGGGCATCGACCGAGGCCCGGCCCGGATCTCGCTCAGTGCCCGCTTCTCCCTCGAGAAGGCCCTCGCCTTCCTCGGCGAGGAGTTCAGCCGTGTGGAGGTCGTCGAACTGCCTGGGACCATTACCCTCCACGACCCCGACCCTGTCATCACCCACATGGCCTCGTATCGCGCCTGGGCAGACCAACACGACGTCCCCTTCGGCGCGACCATTGACCGGGCCCGCACGCTGGTGATCGAGCACATCGCCCGGCACGGGGCGTACACGATCACCTGCCTGGGCGGCATCCTCATTTGCCGGAAGTGAGCGGCGTTCGGCCGCAGGTGGGGGACAGCCCGGTTCTGGAGTACCAGCCCCTCCATACCGACGTGTCGCTATCAATGAGCGCGTTCGCCTGCTCAGGCAGGCAGAGGCCGTGGCGGGAATCGAACCCGCGTAAGTCGCTTTGCAGGCGAGCCCCTGAACCACTCGGGCACACGGCCGTGTGACAACTCTTCGCTCACGGCCGTGGTGGGATGCGAACCCGCGTGACTCCCCGCGAGCGGAGCTCGCTGATGAGTGCAGCGCGGGCGAGCCCCTGAACCACTCGGGCACACGGCCGTGTGAGAAGCGGTTCTTCGTGAACCGCTTCGTCATGGCCTGACCGTAGGCCCCCGGAACCGCGGGCCTCAAGGGAAGCTCGGGGGCCGCAATGCGACTGCCATGTTCCGTTCATGAATGGGGTGGGACCGGGGGGCGGCCGGGCCGGGTGTAGGACCAATGGATGAGGGCCGGTCCCGTCTCTCGACAGGGGTCAAAGTTGGTTGTGGGCCTTACTCTGGCGGGCATGGCCGTCCATGAACCTCGCGACACCGGTGTCGCAGACGTACCCGGGAAGTCCAGCTCGCGCCGACCGGAGGAGGGCGTGCTGGGGCGGGACCTCCGGGCCCTGAGCATCGGGATCGTGTCCGTGGTGCTGCTGATCGCCTTCGAGGCGACCGCCGTGGGGACGGCGATGCCGGTCGCGGCGCGGGAGCTGGACGGGCTGTCCCTCTACGCCTTCGCCTTCTCGGGATACTTCACGACCAGCCTGTTCGGCATGGTGCTGGCTGGCCAGTGGTCCGACCGGCGAGGCCCGCTCGGGCCGCTGACCTGCGGGATCGCCACCTTCGCCGCGGGGCTGGTGCTGTCGGGGACCGCCGGGGTCATGTGGCTGTTCATCCTCGGGCGGGCCGTGCAGGGGCTGGGCGGCGGGCTGGTGATCGTCGCGCTGTACGTCGTCGTGGGACGGGCCTATCCCGAGCGGCTGCGGCCCGCGATCATGGCGGCGTTCGCGGCGAGCTGGGTCGTGCCGTCGGTGGTGGGACCGCTGGCGTCCGGCGCGGTGACCGAGCACCTCGGCTGGCGGTGGGTGTTCCTCGGCATCCCCGTACTGGTCCTCTTCCCGCTCGCCCTGGCGCTGCCGCAGATACGGCGGCTGGCCGCGGGCCCGGTGGACGGCACCCCGGACGCCTCCTCCGACCGGCGCCGCATCCGCCTCGCCCTGGGCATCTCCCTCGGTGCTGCGCTGCTCCAGTACGCGGCACAGGACCTGCGCCCGCTGTCGCTCCTGCCCGCCGCCGCGGGCGCCGCCCTGCTGGTGCCGGCCGTCCTCGGCCTGCTTCCGCACGGCACCTGGCGGGCGGCCCGCGGCCTGCCCTCGGTGGTGCTGCTGCGCGGGGTGGCCGCGGGGTCGTTCATCGCCGCCGAGTCCTTCGTGCCGCTGATGCTGGTCACCCAGCGCGGCCTCAGCCCGACCCTTGCCGGGTTCTCCCTCGCGGCCGGCGGGGTGACCTGGGCGCTGGGTTCCTGGGTGCAGTCCCGGCCCGGCGTGGAGCCGTACCGGGACCGGCTGGTGACCGGGGGCATGGTGCTCGTGTCCGCCGCCATCGCCGCCGCGCCGAGCGTCCTGATCGACGCGGTGCCCGCCTGGACGGTGGCCGTCGCCTGGGCCTTCGGCTGCTTCGGGATGGGCCTGGTGATCTCCTCCACGAGCGTGCTGCTGCTCAAGCTGTCCGCTCCCGAGGAGGCCGGTTCCAACTCGGCGGCCCTCCAGATCTCCGACGGCCTGTCCAACGTGCTGCTGCTGGCCGCGGGCGGTGCCGCCTTCGCGGCGCTCGGCGGCGGAACCGTGTCGCACACGGCCACCGAGGCCGCCGGCGGCTCGCATCCGGCCGCCTTCGCCGCCGTGTTCCTGCCGATGGCGGGGGTGGCGCTGGTGGGGGCGTGGGTGACGACGCGGCTGCGACAGAGGGTGAGCGATGGTTCGGCTGTGACGTGAGTCCCACCCAGGGGCGACCTGGCGTCGTTCGCACGGTGGCGGTGGGGGACCGCCGGTAGGGTGGCCCGGTTGTCATACGCACCGTGCCGCCCCAAGCCGCACGGTGTGCGAGACCGCAAGAAGCCCAACGCACGGTGTGCGAGACCGCACGAAGCCCAACGCACGGTGCGAGACCGCACGAAGCCGAACGCACCGTGCGCGTACCGCACGAAGCCGAACGACCCACGAACCGGAGACCGTGACTACCACCGCCGCCTCCACCCCCACCTCCCACCACCTCTCTCCCGCCTTTCCCGGCCGGGCCCCCTGGGGTACTGCCGGCAAGCTGCGTGCCTGGCAGCAGGGGGCGATGGAGAGATACCTCCAGGAGCAGCCGCGCGACTTCCTCGCCGTCGCCACCCCCGGCGCCGGGAAGACCACGTTCGCGCTGACCCTCGCCTCCTGGCTGCTGCACCACCACGTCGTGCAGCAGGTGACCGTGGTCGCGCCCACCGAGCATCTGAAGAAGCAGTGGGCGGAGGCGGCCGCGCGGATAGGGATCCGGCTGGACCCCGAGTACAGCGCCGGGCCGCTCAGCAAGGACTACCACGGCGTCGCCGTGACGTACGCGGGCGTCGGCGTGCGGCCGATGCTGCACCGCAACCGCGTCGAGCAGCGCAAGACCCTCGTCATCCTCGACGAGATCCACCACGCCGGTGACTCGAAGTCCTGGGGCGAGGCCTGCCTGGAGGCGTTCGAGCCGGCCACGCGGCGGCTGGCGCTCACCGGTACGCCGTTCCGCTCCGACACCAACCCGATCCCCTTCGTGGCGTACGAGGAGGGCAACGACGGCATCCGGCGCTCGTCCGCCGACTACACCTACGGCTACGGTTCCGCCCTCGCGGACAACGTCGTGCGGCCCGTCATCTTCCTCTCCTACAGCGGCAACATGCGCTGGCGCACGAAGGCCGGCGACGAGATCGCCGCCCGCCTCGGCGAGCCGATGACGAAGGACGCGATCAGTCAGGCCTGGCGTACGGCGCTGGACGCGCGCGGCGAGTGGATGCCGAGCGTGCTGCGCGCCGCCGACCAGCGGCTCACCGAGGTCCGTAAGGCCATCCCGGACGCGGGCGCCCTGGTCATCGCCTCCGACCAGGACTCGGCCCGCGCCTACGCCAAGCTGATCCGGGAGATCACCGGGTCCAAGGCGACGCTCGTGCTGTCCGACGACACCGGCGCGTCGAACCGGATCGACGAGTTCAGCGCGAGCAACGACCGGTGGATGGTCGCGGTGCGGATGGTGTCGGAGGGCGTCGACGTGCCGCGGCTCGCCGTCGGCGTGTACGCCACCACCATCTCCACGCCCCTCTTCTTCGCCCAGGCCGTCGGCCGTTTCGTACGGTCGCGGCGGCGCGGCGAGACGGCGTCCGTGTTCCTGCCGACCGTGCCCGACCTCCTCGGTTTCGCCAACGAGATGGAACGCGAGCGCGACCACGTCCTCGACAAGCCCAAGAAGGACGGCGAGGAGGACCCCTACGCCGAGGAGGACAAGCTCCTCCAGGAAGCCGAGAAGCAGCAGGACGAGGACACCGGCGACCAGGACATGCTGCCCTTCGAGGCGCTGGAGTCCGACGCCGTCTTCGACCGGGTCATGTACAACGGCGCCGAGTTCGGCATGCAGGCCCACCCCGGCAGCGAGGAGGAGCAGGACTACCTCGGCATCCCCGGACTCCTGGAGCCCGACCAGGTGCAGATGCTCCTCCAGAAGCGCCAGGCCAAGCAGATCGCGCACAGCCGTAAGAGGCCGGACGGGGAGGCCGACCTGCTGGAGCTGCCGGCCGAGCGGCGGCCGGTCGTCTCCCACAAGGAGCTGATGGAGCTGCGCAAGCAGCTCAACACGATGGTCGGCGCGTACGTCCACCAGAGCGGCAAGCCGCACGGCGTCATCCATACCGAGCTGCGCCGTGTGTGCGGCGGGCCGCCGAGCGCGGAGGCGACGGCGGGGCAGCTGCGGCAGCGCATCGCCAAGGTGCAGGAGTGGGCGACCCGGATGAAGTGACGCCCCATGGCGTCCACCCGCACGTCGGCAGGGGGCGCTCGGCGCTCGTCGCGCACCGTACGTATAGGGACAAACGCAGGTAGTCCATGTCGGCCAGTGACCGGATTCTGGACGGAGCCTTCCGCTGAGCGAACCTGCTTCGCTACTGTCCCGCTACGCACACGCCCCGTGGCAGCGCCGCCGCGGAGCGCAGCCGTGAAGCGACCGGGTCCGGACACGCCGGGCCCCTCTGCCGATCGGCGGCCTCTGACGCGCGTCGCTGACGGGACTCGGCGACGCATCCGCCGCTGTGAAGGCCGCCGACCCCTCACTACTTAAGGAGTGGGCGTCGTGACCGCGGAGACCTCCCAGACGCTCGACAGGGGACTGAGGGTCCTCAAACTGCTGGCCGATACGGACCACGGGCTGACCGTCACCGAGCTTTCCAACAAACTGGGCGTCAACCGGACCGTTGTGTACCGCTTGCTCGCCACCCTGGAGCAGCACGCCCTCGTACGACGTGACCTGGGCGGACGAGCCCGGGTCGGACTCGGCGTGCTGAGGCTGGGGCGGCAGGTGCACCCGCTGGTACGCGAGGCCGCGCTGCCCGCGCTGCGGTCGCTGGCCGAGGACATCGGGGCGACCGCCCATCTGACCCTGGTCGACGGGGCGGAGGCGTTGGCCGTCGCCGTCGTCGAGCCGACGTGGACCGACTATCACGTGGCCTACCGGGCCGGGTTCCGGCATCCGCTGGACCGGGGGGCGGCCGGCAAGGCGATCCTCTCCGCCCGGCAGCGGACGGCTTCCGGGGAGCCCGGCTACACCCTCACCCACGGCGAACTGGAGGCCGGCGCGAGCGGGGCGGCGGCGCCTCTGCTGGGCGTGACGGGGGTCGAGGGCAGCGTGGGAGTCGTGATGCTGGCCGACGCGGTGCCGGAACGGGTGGGGCAGCGGGTGATGGACGCGGCGCGGGAGGTGGCGGAGGCGCTGCGCTGACCGCGCGGCTCGGGGCGTGGCGAGGGGCTGCGCCGAGAGTGGCGTGAGAGGCGGGCCGGGGTCGGTGCTGGGGCTG
>NZ_JARGEF010000152.1:0-19851 GCF_033794725.1 Streptomyces sp. ID05-39B
CGCCTGCCCTGCTACTCGACCCCCGTCGCGTCGATGAGCCGGACCAGGTCTCTGCGCCCGTATCCGAGCAGACGGGCGCGATGAACGGCCATCAGCACGAGTTGCGCGACGGTCTTCCCTGGGTGCCCGTCCGGGTCGTCCCCGAGCCACTCCTGCGGCTTATCGACACCCGCGCTGTTCATCACCAGCCCGTGCTCACGACGGATCTCCGCGACGGTCCCCGCGACCGCGTCCAGGAGCGTCCGCCCAGGACGCTCGCACTCCAGGGCGAGGCAGCCCCGGTCGACCGGTACACAGCCCTCCGGCGGACGCGCCCGCAGCCCTGCGTATCGCTCGTCCGCGAAACCGGCGGCTTCGAACTCCTCGTGCACCAGCGAGAACCGGTGGAAGCCCGGCGGGACCGGAGACGGCGGCGGCGTGTACTCCCACCCCGCGTCCTCGTACAGCCGCCGCTTGACCTCTTCGGCGTCGACATGGGTCACGGTGAGACCCGACCCTTCGTTGCGACCGGTGGTCGTGCCGTCCGGGTTGCGCTGGAACGTCAGACTCATGTGTGCCCCCGTGGTGTCCGCGATCAATGCGACGAACGTGACCGAGACGGCCTCGTCGCTGGATCAAACGGGCCGCCGGTCCGGAGCGTGCCCGCACCAGGAATCGTCACCCGGACGTGTGACGACACTCCGGCGCGGGAGTCCCCGGTCTCCGGCCCGCCGACACGGCTCGGTCGCTCCCCCGGTACGGACCTCGCGAGGGCGACGGCGCGCGCCACTCCACGGCAACTTGCCCTTTCTTCATCCACGGGCCGGAGGATCAGCCCGCCCGCTCCTCCTCCACGGCATCCGGATCAGCCCAGAAACTCGTTGACCGTCCTGACGAAGTGGGCCGGGTCGTCCACCCACGGGTGGTGTGACCCCGCTGCCTGGACGACCAACTCGGCACTGGGAAACAGTCCGGCGAACTCGGCCATGGCCCGTGGTGGCCCGGCCACGTCCACCTCACCGGCTATCAGCAGTACAGGTGCCCCCAGTTCGGCGAGCGCCGCGCGGGTTGCCGCCGGGTCGAAGGCGCCCTCCCCGGCGAAGACGGGAACCGCTTCCTGGTTCTTCTCCTCGGCGTCGGCCGCCTGGAGCGCCTGAGCCGTCTCGTCCCAACGCCGGTACCACAACGGTGCGATGGCCTCCCACCGTTCGGGTGTCGCCCTGCCTTGAGTGATCTCCTCCAGGGCCGCGTAGGCGTCGGCGAACCACGGCTCGCCCTCCCGCCGGCGGACGGTCGCGAGACGGTCCTCCGGCGTGATCTCGATGTCGACGGCCATGACGCTGGGCGTGACCAGCAGCAGCCGCGCGATCCGGTCCGGGTGTCGAGCCGCGTACCGCACGGCGATGTTCGCCCCGGCGGAATGCCCCAGCAAGTCCATCTGCTCCACCCCCAGGTGGACTCGCAGCGCCTCGACGTCGTCGACGAGCCGGTCGCAGCGGTACGACGTCGGGTCCCGGGGAGTCGCGGAGTCCCCGGTCCCGCGCAGATCGAGCCGGATCAGCCGCCGGTGGGCGGTCAGCCCGCCGAGGTCCGCCAGGTAGGACGAGGCGCGCATCGGCCCGCCCGGGAGACAGACCAGCGGCGGCCCCTCTCCGTCGGTGTGAAAGACGAGCGAGGTTCCGTCGGATGCGGAGAAGGTAGGCATGCCCGGGAGCTTCGCAGCGCAAGCAGGACGAGGCAAACCCATGACGCAACCAGGAAGTTCTGAGGTCCGTGCCCATGCCTGTGCCCGTGCCCGTGCCCATGCCCGAGTCCGAGTCCACGTCCGCATCCATGCCCGAGTCCAGTCCATGTCTGCGAGTCCCCGACCGCGAGTCCCTGACCGCGAGTCGTACCAGGAGCCGCTAGTGGCTTGCTTCCGGCCGTGCGGCGGACGCGGCCGTGACGGCCTTGGCCAGTGGATCGCTGACCGGGCGGCCGAGAAGATCCGTGAGGTCGGGAGCGGTGCCGTCGAGGAAGCCATGTCGGATGCCCGTGGCGATCGAAACGAGCATGGGCGGCTGGAACGGCAGGAGCCCCGGCGTCTCATCGAGGAGCCTGCGCCGGTACTCGCCCAGCCCGATGGTGCGGTGCGGGACCCCGAGCCGGTCGGCCACCTGCCCCGCGGTGATCGGCGCACCGACAAGGTCATAGACCCGCTCACGATGCGGGGCCGGATTCGCAGCGACGACCGCCGCCACGTCGGCGAGATCCTCCCGCGCGACCGCCGCCAGGGCACCGTCGCCGAACGCGGACTCCACGCCGTCGTCGGCCCACAGCAGCAGGCCGCCGAAGAGTTCGGCGTACAGGCCGTTGCGCAGGATCGTCCACGGCAATCCGCTCGCTCGCACCAGGCGCTCGGTGGCACGGTGCGCCGGCGCGAAGCCGAGATGGTCGCCGGCCGTGGTCAGGCTCGTGTACACGACGTGGTCCACGCCGTCACGCACGGCGGCGTCCACAAGCGCGGCGTGCCGCCCGACGACCTGGTCGTCCTCGGCGTAACCGGCGGAAATCAGCACCAGGGTCGACACCCCGGTGAGGTCGAGGCTCGCGTGGTCGTCGAAGTCGAGGTGCCGCATCCCCTCGCCCGGCGTGCGGCTGCCGCCCGTCGCAGCGGCGCCGCCGGCGCGCAGCGCCGTAAGGGTGGCCGAGCCGAGGTTCCCGTTTGCTCCGGTCACCAAGATCATGTCAATCGCTGCCTTCGGTCGTGGTTCTCATCGGTAACTACGCTTGATCCTTGATCGCATGCCCGCCGGCTACAAGAAGGCAGTTCGATGTCACTCACGCACACCGGGGTAACCACCCCCGCCGACCTCGACCCCTGCGGCCGCGAAGAGCACCCCGACTGCGGCATCCGCGACGTCCTGGACCGCATCGGTGACAAGTGGTCGGTACTCGTGATCGTTGAGCTCGCGGGTGGACCCCGCCGGTTCCGCGAACTGCAGCGCGCCATCGACGGCATCTCCCAGCGCATGCTGACCCTCACCGTCCGCAGGCTCGAACGCGACGGCCTCGTGCTGCGCACCGTGTACCCGACCGTCCCGGCCCAGGTCGACTACCGCCTGACCGAGACCGGAGCCGGCCTGACCCACCTGGTCAAGTCACTCGCCGACTGGTCCCTCGCCCACCGTGCGGACATCGCGCAAGCACGGCACGCATACGACCGGACGCACCCCGGCCATGACATCCGCTGACGACGAACGCCGTCACCGCACACCAGTTTCCCGGCACGGACGCACTGTCAACAACGCCGCGGCCAAGAACCGTTGGCGGGACTTCCCGGTCGTTCCCCTTCGCCCTCTTCTGCGACGGCCCCCGTCCCGTCACACTGGTGCCGCTCGGCTCCGGCCCGGCCCGTATCACGGGCGGGACGCGGCGACTTGGGGGGAGTGGGTTTCGCGGTGGCAGCAGTGGATCCGACCGACGACGAAGTGCGTGCGGCGCTCGACGCGTTCCTGACGCGCGGCGGGAAAGAGCGTCCCGGTCCGTCTCCCACGGACTTCATCCTCACCCGCGTGCACCTCCTCGAGGGCACCGTCACCCGCAGTGTCGAGGACCGCACCGAGGAGACGCGGCACCGGCCCGGCACCGTCGAGCTCTCGCAGCGTCCCCTCTACGACGTGCTCGACGACTACAAGCTCGGCCCGCACGAGACGCCCCTCGACCAGCCGCTGGACCTGGTCAGGCGCGGCACGGTGCATCTCAGGTCCTGCGACTGCGGCAACGGCCGGCGCCGATGTGCCGACTGCAACGGCATGACGTACCGCCCGTGCGAGCCCGCCCAGGTGTGCGCCGTGTGCCAGGGCGTCGCCGCGTGCACGCACCACCTCAGCCACGGCGGCCTGCCCGGCACCCCGCCCCGGCCACCCAAACAGGGCCGGGCCGTCCGGCCCGACGAGCGGGTGACCTGCGAGGGCTGCCACTCACCCGACAGCGCCTGCCCCGGGTGCCGGGGGTGGGGGAAGGTCAGATGCACCGACTGCAAGGCGAGCGGGCGCATCCCCTGCAAGCCGTGCGCACGTACGGGCACCGTGCGGTGCGCCACCTGTGAGGGGCACGGGAACCTGACGTCCTGGACGGCGGGACAGATCAAGTGGACCTCGCGGGCCGAGGAGGTGACGTCTCCCGTCCCGCGGCCCCGGCGGGTGGCGACGGAGCTGGGTTCGGGGGGCTGGCACCAGGACCGGCTCGGCGACGGTCCGCTTCCCGACGACCTCTCCACCGCCCACCGCGCCGCCCTGGAACCGCACCTTCGCCGAGGGAAGAGGGAGATGGCACGTCAGGTCGCCATCCAGCGGCTCATGGTCGTCAAGGCGACGCCGTCCGGCTCCGGCAACCTGGAGTTCTACGTCTTCCGGAACGCCGAGGGACGGCTGGACGTCGTGCGGCGGCTGTCGGAGGAGGGCCGGTGGAAGGTCCGTCTGGCCGTGGCGGCGGTCGTCGTCCTCGTCGTCCTCGTACTTGTCGTGGCCCAGGCCGTCTGACCGGGCCGACCGCCCGCCCCCGGAGGTGGGCCGTCCGCCCAGAGGGCGGCAGGACGCCGACCCGGTACGGCGCGACGGGGCCGCGAACCCGTGCCGGCGGGGCGGCGGGGCGGCCGTCCCTTCCGGCTCGGACCGCCCGTACTCGCAGCCGCACGCCCTACCGCGCCCCCTGCTCCTTCAGGCGGCCCTCGCCACCCCCTCCCGGTGTCTGCGGATGATGTCCGCGTAGTGGCGCCCGGTGCCCTTGATCGTGCGGGTCTGGGTGCGGTAGTCGACGTGGACCAGGCCGAACCGCTTGTCGTAGCCGTACGCCCACTCGAAGTTGTCCAGCAGCGACCAGGCGAAGTACCCGGCGAGCGGGGCCCCTTTGCGGGCGGCGGAGGCGCAGGCCGCGAGGTGCCCGGTGAGGTAGGCCTGGCGCTCGGGGTCGTCGACGGTGCCGTCGGGGCGGACGACGTCCGGATAGGCGGAACCGTTTTCCGTGACATACAGGCGGCGGGCGCCGTACTCGTCGGTCAGGCGCAGCAGCAGTGCCTCGATGCCGCTCGGGTCGACCTCCCAGTCCATGCCGGTGCGCGGGACGCCGTCGCGGCGTACGGAACGGGCGTACGGGGCGGGCCCCCGGGGATCGTCGGTGACGGTCGCCGGGAAGTAGTAGTTCAGGCCCAGCCAGTCGAGCGGTGCGGCGATGGCCTCCAAGTCGCCTGCCCGTTCAGGGAGTTCGACGCCGTACACCTCGCGCATGTCGGCCGGGAAGCCGCGGCCGTGGACCGGGTCGAGCCACCAGCGGTTGGTGTGGCCGTCCATCCGGCGGGCGGCGGCGAGGTCCTCGGGCCGGTCGCTCGCGGGGTGGACGGTGGAGAGGTTGTTGACGATGCCGACCTCGGCGCCCGGGGCCGCCGCGCGGATCGCCTGTACGGCAAGACCGTGGCCGAGGAGGAGATGGTAGGAAGCGCGTACGGCGGCTGTCAGGTCGGTCAGTCCGGGGGCCATCGTGCCTTCGAGGTGGCCGATCCACGCCGAGCACAGCGGTTCGTTGAGGGTGGTCCACTGGGAGACCCGGTCGCCCAGCCGTGCGGCGACCACCGAGGCGTACGCGGCGAAGTGCTCGGCGGTGTCGCGCTCGGGCCAGCCGCCGCGGTCCTGGAGCACCTGCGGCAGGTCCCAGTGGTAGAGGGTGACCGACGGGGTGATGCCGGCGGCCAGCAGCGTGTCGATCAACTCGTCATAGAACGCGAGGCCCTTGGGGTTGGCCGGGCCGTCTCCGCCGGGCATCACGCGCGGCCAGGCGATCGACATCCGGTAGGCGTTCGTGCCCAGTCGGCGCATCAGGGCGATGTCCTCGCGCCAGCGGTGGTAGTGGTCGCAGGCGATGTCGGCGTGGTCGTCGCCTGTGATCTTTCCCGGGGTGTGCGAGAAGGTGTCCCAGATCGACGGCGAACGGCCGTCCTCCGCCACGGCTCCCTCGATCTGGTAGGCCGAGGTGGCCGTGCCCCACAGAAAGTCGTGCGGGAGTGCGGCGAAATCGATGGTCACTGAAGTCCTTTCACCATCAAGGAGGTTGCTCACTTCACCGCTCCCGCCGTCAGGCCGGCCACGAGGTAGCGCTGCAGGAGGAGGAAGCCGGCCACCACGGGCACGCTGACGACCAGCGAGGCGGCCATGATCTGGTTCCAGTACACGTCGTTGAGGGTGGAGTAGCCCTGGAGTCCGACGGCGAGGGTGCGCGTGGTGTCGTTGGTCATGACGGACGCGAACAGCACCTCGCCCCAGGCGGTCATGAAGGCGTAGACGGCGACCGCGACGATGCCGGGGATCGCGGCCGGCACGACGACGCGGAACAGCGCCCCGAGCGGGCCGCAGCCGTCCACCAGTGCCGCCTCGTCCAGGTCGCGCGGCACCGAGTCGAAGTAGCCGATCAGCATCCAGATGGAGAAGGGGAGGGAGAAGGTGAGGTACGTCAGGATCAGTCCACCGCGCGAGCCGAACAGGGCGATGCCGGTGGCGTTGCCGATGTTGACGTAGAGGAGGAACAGCGGGAGGAGGAAGAGGATGCCGGGGAACATCTGCGTGGACAGGACGGTAACCGTGAACGTGCGCTTTCCGCGGAAGTCGTAGCGGCTCACCGCGTAGGCGCTGAACACCGCGATCACCACCGAGCAGACCGTGGCCGCGCCCGCCACGATCAGCGAGTTCACGAAGTAGCGGGCGAGCGGCACGGTCGACCAGATGTCGATGTACGGCCGTATCGTCAGGTCGCTCGGCAGCCAGCGGAACGTCCCCGAGACGTCGGCGAGGGGCTTCAGGGAACTGGAGATCATCACGTACACCGGCACCAGGACGAAGCCGCTGAGCAGGGTGAGGAAGATCCGCCGGAACCACAGGAACGAACGCGGCGGCGCCATGGGCGAGCGAGGTGTCACCCGGTGAAGGTCAGGCATCGGCGGGCCTCCGTCCGCGCGAGGTGACGGCGAGGTACACGCCGGTCACGAGCAGCAGGAACAGCAGCAACAGGACCGACATCGCGGAACCCGCGCCGAAGTTCCAGGTGACGAACGACGCCTGGTAGATGTGGACCGAGACGAGGTCGGCGGCCTCCGGGGCGGCCTTGCCGAACAGGACGTAGGGCGTGTTGAAGTCGTTGAACGTCCACAGGAACAGCACCAGGACCAGGACCTGGTTCACCGCGCTCAGCGAGGGCAGGGTGATCCGGCGCATCTGCTGCCACACGCCGGCACCGTCCAGGGCCGCCGCCTCGTACAGCTCACGCGGAATGTTCTGCAGGCCCGCCATGACGATGAGGAAGGCGAACGGCCAGCCCTTCCACACGGAAACGGTGAGCAACGCGTAGAAACTGTTGTCGCCGATCAGCCAGAACGACGGCTTGTCGGTGAGGTGCAGCTGGTCGTGCAGGACGTGGTTCACCAGGCCGTTGTCGTGCTGGAACATGAACACCCAGGTGATGACGGCCGCGTAGACCGGCAGGGCGTACGGCACCAGGAACAGGGCGCGCAGCAGGCCGCGGCCGCGGAACGTGTCCTGCATGGAGATCGCCGCGGCCGTGCCGATCAGCCAGCACAGGCCCACCGACAGCAGGGTGAAGGCGACGGTGACCAGGAACGAGTGCAACAGTGCTTCGCCGACAGGGGCGTTGAAGTCCACCGACATCGCGTAGTTGTCGAGTCCGGCCCAGGGGGCGGTGCCCCAGTCGCGGATGTAGAACTGGGTGAGTTCCTTGAAGCTCATCACGATACCGATGACCATCGGCACCAGGTGGACGAGGAGTTCGAGAATCAGGGCGGGCAGAAGCAGCAGGTAGGGCAGTCCGATACGGCGGATCCGCCCGGGGCGGCGGCGGGGGCCGTCCGCCGCCCCGGGGGCCTCCTTGCGCACGGCGGCCTGCTCGGTGACCGTGGTCGTCATCACGCTCACTTCGTCGGCATCTGCTGCTGGGCCTTCTCCAGGCGGGCCTTCACCGACTCGGTGGTCACCGCCCGTCCGGCGGCCGCTTCGGCGAACAGCTCCTTGACGGCCGTACCGACCACCGTCTCGAACTGCGACTCGTCGGCGACCTGCGGCAGTGCGGCGGCACTCTTGGCGAGGGTGTCCTTCAGGACGGCGTTGGCGGGGGTGTTGAAGGCCGGGTCCGCCTGTGCGGCGGCGACCGGCGGGATGGAGCTGTAGGCCTTGTTGAGGATCTTCTGCTCCTCGTCGCTCGTCATGAACTTCACGAACTTAGTGGCGCCGTCGAGGTTGTCGGTGTTCTTGAAGACGGCCAGGTTGATGCCGGCCACCATCGAGTTGACCTGTGCGCCGGTACCGGGGGTGCCGGACCGCACGGGCACGGGAGCGATGCCGTACTCGTCCTCGTCCATGCCCTGGGACTTGAGGTTGGCGGAGGCCGACTGCCAGAGCAGGAACGCCGTCCTGCCCTTGGCGAAGTCGCTCACGGACTGGTTCTGCGCGTACTCGGCGTTGCCCTGCGGGATGGCCTTGTCCTTCGCCATCAGGTCGACGTACTGCTTGACGGCGCTCACCGCCCCGTCGGAGGTGAAGGCGGGCTTGCCGTCGGCGGTGAAGAAGTCCGCGCCGTGCTGCTTGGCGAAGGTGAAGACGTGGTGGACGTTCTCGGAGACGTTCGCTCCCTCGGCGCCCAGAACCTGCTTGCCCTTGGCCTGGATCTTCTTGCCGTCGGCGACCAACTGGTCCCAGGTGGCCGGTGGCTGGGACATCCCGGCGTCGGCGAGGATGTCCTTGTTGTAGTAGAGCGCGTACGCCATCGAGTACAGCGGCACCGCGGCCGGGTCCTTGCCCTGCGCGCCCGTGGAGCCGAGCGCCGACTCCACGAAGCGGTCCCTGCCGCCGATCTTGGCGAAGTTCGCGTCGTCCCAGGGCAGCAGTCCGCCGGTCGCCTGGAGCGAGGCCGACCAGGTGTTGCCGATGTTCAGGACGTCGGGGCCCTGCCCGGAGGTGGTGGCGGTGAGGATCCGGTTGAGCAGGTCGGACCAGGGCACGACCTCCAGCTTCACCTTGATCCCGGTCTCCTTCTCGAACTTGTCGAGTTCCGGCTGGAGGACCTTCTTGTCGATCTCGATGCTGGCGCCCTGGTTGGACGCCCAGTACGTCAGTTCCTTCGGCGAGTCGTCGGACCCGCTCCCGTCCGTCGACGATCCGCCGCCGCAGGCCGTCACGGCCAGGGCGAGTGACATCACGACGGCGCCTGCGGCCGCGGCTCGGATGGTGCGCATGGGTCGGCTCCCGGTCTGTCATCAAGGCTTAATTTAGAGCGTGATTTAAACCCCGGAAGCGAGCGGCGTCAAGAGTTTCGACAAGGGTTGTGCAACTCGGCGGCGGGCTGCGGCGGGACTACGGGGGCTGCCGGAAGCTGCCGGAAACCGCCTTCGCTGCGGTTTCCGGAACCACGTTCACGACCGTTTCCGGAACCGCCTTCGCCGACGGTTTCCGGAACCGCCTTCACGACCGTTTCCGGTACCGCTTTCACCTGCGGTTTCCGGTACCGCTTTCGCGACCGTTTCCGGCACCGCCTTCGTCACCCGTTTCGACGCCGCCTCCGTCCACCCGTTTCGACGCCGCTTTCACGCGTACGCCCCGGAGGGTGTGCCCCCCCCGGGTCGTACGGGCCGTCCTACGGTGCCGTCGTCAGCGCCGCCGGCGCCGGGGCGTACCCCGTCGGCCGGGTCGTGAAGGTGCCGCGGCCCTGGGTGCGGCTGCGCAGCCGGGTGGCGTAGCCGAACAGCTCCGCGAGCGGCACGGTGGCGGTCACCACGGCCGCGCCGCCGCGCACCTCGGAACCGGTTACCCGGCCGCGCCGGGCGGCGAGGTCACCGAGGACTCCGCCCACGGCGTCCTCGGGCACCGTGACCGTGACTTCCACAACCGGTTCCAGCAACACCATCGTGCAGGCCCGCAGGGCCTCGCGAAGACCGAGCCGGCCCGCCGTGCGGAAGGCCATCTCGGAGGAGTCCTTCACATGGGTCGCCCCGTCGGTCAGCGTGACCCGCAGTCCGGTCACCGCGTGCCCGCCGAGGGGACCCTCGGCGAGGGCGTCCCGGCAGCCGGCCTCGACGGCACGGACGTACTCCTGCGGCACCCGTCCGCCGACCACGGCGGACCGGAACTCGAACCCGTCCTCGAAACCGTCCTCCAGCGGCTCCACATCGAGCACGACATGCGCGAACTGTCCTGCGCCGCCGTCCTGTTTGACGTGACGGAAGACCAGTGCGGACACGCCGCGGCCCACCGTCTCCCGATAGGTGACGCGCGGCCGGCCGACGTTGACCTCCAGGCCCAGGGCACGGCGGATCTTCTCCACCGCGACCTCCAGGTGCAGTTCACCCATGCCCGAGAGCACGGTCTGGCCGGTCTCGGCGTCGGTGCGTACCGTGAGCGACGGGTCCTCCTCGGCCAGCCGGGCCAGGGCCGAGGCCAGCCGGTCGGCGTCGGTGCCGCGCCGCGGCTCGACCGCCACGGAGACGACGGGGTCGGCGACCCCGGGCGGTTCGAGGACCAGTGGGGCGTCCGGCGCGCACAGGGTCGATCCCGCGCGGGCCGCCTTGAGCCCGATCACGGCCACGATGTCCCCGGCGACCGCCCGGTCCAGCTGGGCGTGCCGGTCGGCCTGGACCCGCAGGATCCGGCCGACGCGCTCGCCTCGGCCGGCGCTCGCGTCCCATACCGCGTCTCCCTTCTCGATCGTTCCGGAGTAGACCCGCAGGTAGGTGAGCCTGCCGGTGGGGGTGGCGTTGACCTTGAACGCGAGCGCCGCGAACGGCGCGGCGGGATCGGCCGGCCGTCGTTCGTCGGCGCCCTGGTGCATACCGCATACAGGCGGCACGTCCAGGGGCGACGGCAGATAGGCGACCACGGCGTCGAGCAGCGGCTCGATACCGCGGTTGCGGTAGGCGGAGCCGCACAGTACGACCAGGCCGTCGCCGGTGCGGGTCAGGTCCCGCAGGGCCTCGGCGAGCGTCTCGGCCGAGAGCGTCTCGCGGTCGCAGAACTCCTCCAGGGCTGCGGGATGCCGTTCCGCCACCGCTTCCTCCAGCAGCCGCCGACGGCGCAGCGCCTCCTCCCGCAGTTCCTCGGGCACGGGTCCCTCTACGCCTGTCTCGGCACCGTCGTCCCAGATCAGCGCACACATCCGGAGCAGGTCGACGACACCGGCGAAGGCGTCCTCGGTGCCGATCGGGAGCTGGACCACGAGCGGGACCGGGTGCAGGCGTTCCCGGATCGACGTCACGGCCGCATCGAGGTCGGCGCCGGTCCGGTCCAGCTTGTTGACGAACGCGATCCTCGGCACGCCGTGCCGGTCGGCCTGCCGCCACACGGACTCGCTCTGCGGCTCGACGCCCGCGACGGCGTCGAACACCGCGACGGCCCCGTCCAGCACCCGCAGCGAGCGTTCCACCTCGTCGGCGAAGTCGACGTGCCCGGGGGTGTCGATCAGGTTGATGCGGTGACCGCCCCAGTCGCAGCTGACGGCCGCGGCGAAGATGGTGATCCCACGGTCGCGCTCCTGGGGGTCGAAGTCGGTGACGGTCGTGCCGTCGTGGACCTCGCCGCGCTTGTGCGTGGTCCCGGTGGCGAAGAGGATCCGCTCCGTGACGGTGGTCTTGCCCGCGTCGACGTGGGCGAGGATGCCCAGGTTGCGGACGGGGGCGAGGTGACGGACGAGGTTGTTGCGCACGGCCCGTGGCCTTTCGGGGTGTGACTCGTGAAAGGGACGGCGCTATTTGTGACGGACGTCAGCCGACAGGGAACGTCGGCCGGCATGTCAGTTGGGACGACGGCCGACCTGACGGCCGGGTGTCAGCTGACATGACGACAGAGCCGCTGCCCCGGCGGGAAGTCGCCGGGGCAGCTCTGTCGCGGGACTGGGTCTCGTCAGACCATCCGGTGTCGGCCGCGCCGCGGACACCGGACGGACGAGGACACGAGGATCACCTCGTAGCGGGAACGGGGAGCAGCGGCAGCGGTGTGGTCGCGCATGGCCGGGCTCCCCTCGTTCGTCGCGGTGCGGCGCTGCCATGTTCGTGGGCGGCGCTCGATGGGCCGAGTGTAGGGAGGAACGGGCGGGCGCGCACGCGTTTTTCCCAACGCCCTCAAAAACACCGGCTGAACCGGTTTCTCAGGAACGGCCCGCCGACGGGTAGAAGTTCCGCCGCACCTTGCGCAGCCACGCGTCGGCGGCCCTCTCGTCGGGCTGCTCGGGCAGCACACTGTGCGCCTCCTCGAACGCGGTCTCGTACCGGCGCAGCAGGGGAAGGGCGGTCTCGGGGTCGTCCGCCACCTGCTCGCCGAACCGGTGGAAGCTCTCCGGGTCGTCGACGCGGATGCTCAACTTCCCCGTGGTGTACAGCTCGTAGCCCTGCGCGCACAGTCGTTTGAGGTGCCGGGCGTGCTTGGCGGTCCGCTTGCGCGTGTCCGCGGAGAAGGAGCCGTCGCCACGGCCGAGCAGTCTGCGGAACTGCTGGGTGGCGTAGCCGAGGTAGGCGTCCCGGACCCGGCGGGCGCTCAGGAACGTCTCACGGATGTCCATGAGTTCGTCACCGAGCGGGGTGCGGACCTCGTACAACTCGTCGGGCAGCCAGACGAGTTCGGTGACGGTCGGGTTGCCGCCGAGCGCGAGCCGGCACCACTTCGCGGCCTCGTGCAGGGTCCGGTCGGGTGCCGTGCTGACGTGGGACTCCTGCGGCGGGTGCAGGCCGTGCAACTCCTCGGTGGGCGCGGCGTACAGACCGAGTCGGTCCACGTCGGAACCGGCGTGCGCGAGCCCGTAGGCGGTCGAGCCGACGACGCCGGACAGCAGGATGTTCTGAACGCTCATGGATTCCCCCGGTACTGCTCGGCCGACGCCGTGGGAAGGCGACGGAAGTCGTCATGATGCCCCGGCGACCGTCCTCGCCACCTCGCATTTACTCCCCGCCGCCGGCTCACCCCGAGGCCGCGGAGGGACCTCGCCGTGGGCGCGCACGGCGTCCCCGCGGCTTCCTCGGCGCCCCGCCGCAGGCTTCCTCAGCACCTCGCCGCAGGCTTCCACGGCATGCCGCCGCGCGGGAAGTATGCCCTCACCCGTATGACCCGCTGCGCTGGTCGCGTGGGCGGGCCGGTGGTGCGGTGGGAGGCAAGTGGGAGCCGCCCGGGGCACACGTGCGCCGGGAACCCCTTCCGTCCTCAGGAGGCACACGTGATCACCCCTCGCCCGACCGGCCGCCCGCCCCGCACGGCCAAGCCAGCTGCCCGCACGCCGGACCCGGTCGTCCCGGACCCGGTCGTCCCGAAGCCGGTCACCCTCCCTGCGTCCACGCCCGTCGCTTCCCCACTCCGTGCGGCCGGACGCCGGGGCCGCCCGGCCGGCCCTGCCCGCGTCCTGGCCGCCGCCATGGCTGCCGGCACGCTGCTCGCCACGGCGGCGTGTTCCAGCGGCGACGACGGCGCGGCGGCCGACACGGAGACCGCCGCCGCGGTCGCCGAGCGGCCCCTCGCCGCGCAGACCACGCCCCTGTCCCCCACCGCCACCGCCACCGGATCGGTCAGCGCCACGCCGTCGGCGAGCGCCACCTCGCCGACCGCCACCACCTCACCCGCCGCGCCCCTCTCGGAGGCCGGCGCCCGTAACGCGCTGATCACCGCGGCGGACATCGAGGACAACTGGGTCCAGGTCAAGGACCCGGAAACCTGGCGCGACAAGCTGCTCATCGGAGAGGTCGACACCGCCCAGTTCGTCACCGGAAAGGCCGACGCGGCCGACTGTCAGCGCCTGGTGGACTCGCTCTACGACGAGACCCTGCTCGGCCGTCCGTCCGGGGCGTCGGCGCTGAACGGGTTCCAGCAGGGCCAGTCCCGGCTGCTCTACCAGGTCGCCGCCTACGACAAGGCCGCGCTCGACAAGTCGATGGACTGGCTGGCGAAACTGCCGCAGACCTGCGACCAGTTCACGCTGACCGGCGGCGACAGCGGTGACCGTACCGTCCAGGTCGTCGAAACCTCGCTGCCCAAGGAGGGCGACGCCCGCCAGGGTCTCACCGTGACCATGAAGGGCACCACCAACGGCGATCCGGTGACGCTCACCCTGGACGTCGCCGTCGTCCGCGTCGGCAACGACGCGATCACGATCACCAACGGCGGGCTCGACGGCGCCGACGAGAACACCACCAAGACCGCCGCGGAGCAGGGCACCGAGCGGCTCAAGGAGGTTCAGGCCGGCCGCACGCCGACCCCGACGCCGAGCAACCTCGACTGAGCGGCGGGCAGCGGCTGGCAGCGGCTGGCAGCGGCTGGCAGCGGCTGGCAGCGGCTGCTGAACGATCCCCGGCTGAACCATCGCCGACTCGCCGAGCCCCCTCGCCCATACCTCTCCGCGCCTCCCCGTACGTCACCGCACCGAGGGCGCCCTGTCGACTGTCGACAAGCGACCGACGAGCGCACCCGCACCCACACCGACACCCACAACCACACCCGCTCGGCTGAACGGGACCGCTCCGTCGGCCTGTTCCCTCCGCCAGCACCATGTGACATATTACTGCCGTGGCCAACCAACCGTCCTCGTCCTGTGACGTCGTGGTCGTCGGCGCCGGCATGATCGGTGCCGCCTGCGCGCTGTACGCGGTGCGTGCCGGACTGGACGTCGTCGTGGTGGACCGTGGCCCGGTGGCGGGCGGCACGACGGGAGCGGGCGAGGGCAACCTCCTCGTCTCCGACAAGGAACCGGGCCCGGAGCTGGAACTGGCACTGCTGTCCTGCCGGTTGTGGCGCGAGATCACCGAGGCCCGGCCTCCGGGCGAGGACCGTCCACCCGACCGGGACTTCGGCCGCGCCATCGAGTACGAGCCCAAGGGCGGCCTCGTCGTCGCCTCCACGCCGGAGGCACTCACCGCCCTCACCGCGCTGGCGGCGGGTCAACGGGCCGCCGGTGTCGACACGGTCCCTGTCACTGCCGATCAACTCTGTGAACTCGAACCGTATGTGGCGCCCGGCCTGGCGGGTGGCGTCCTGTATCCCCAGGACGCCCAGGTCATGCCCACCCTGGCCGCCGCTCACCTGCTGCGCGCCTCGGGCGCCCGGGTGGAGACCGGCCGTAAGGTGACCGGCGTCCTGCGCGGCGCCGACGGGGCCGTGCGGGGCGTACGGACCGAACGCGGCGATCTCCTCGCGCCCTCCGTGGTGAACGCGGCCGGGACCTGGGGCGCGGAGGTCGCCGCGCTCGCCGGCGTCTCCCTGCCGGTCCTGCCGCGCCGCGGATTCGTCCTGGTCACCGAGCCGTTGCCGCGCCGGGTACGGCACAAGGTGTACTCCGCCGACTATGTGGCCGACGTCGCCAGTGACTCCGCCGCCCTGCAGACCTCGCCGGTCGTCGAGGGAACGGCGGCGGGGCCCGTGCTGATCGGTGCGAGCCGGGAACGGGTGGGTTTCGACCGGTCGTTCTCCCTGCCCGTCGTCCGGGCGCTGGCGGCGGGGGCGACCCGTCTGTTCCCGTTCCTGGAGCACGTCCGGGCGATGCGCGCCTATTCCGGCTTCCGCCCCTACCTGCCCGACCATCTGCCGGCGATCGGTCCCGACCCGCGTGCGCCGGGCCTCTTCCACGCCTGCGGACACGAGGGGGCGGGCATCGGGCTGGCGACCGGCACCGGGCACCTGATCGCACAGACGCTGACCGGCCAGGCCCCCGACCTGGACCTCTGCCCGTTCCGCCCCGACCGCTTCGCCGAGGAGGCCGCGCCGTGAACCCCCTGGAACGGGCCGGGGCCCGCCCCGGCCCACTGTTCACCGTCACGTTCGACGGCCGGGAGATCGAGGCGCTGCCGGGGCAGACGGTGGCCGCCGCGCTGTGGGCGGCGGGTGTCGTCGCCTGGCGCACCACCCGTGAAGAGGGGCGCCCCCGCGGGGTGTTCTGCGGGATCGGCGTCTGCTTCGACTGCCTGGTGACTGTGGACGGCCGCCCCGGCCTGCGGGCCTGCCTGACCCCCGCGACACCGGGCGCCGACATCCGTACGCAGGAAGGGACGGGCCACGATGACTGAGCGGCGGCAGGTGCTCGCGGTGATCGGCGCCGGTCCGGCGGGCCTCGCCGCCGCCCTGGCGGCCGCCACGCGGGGGGTGCGCGTGGTGCTCGTCGACTCCGCCGCGGAGCCGGGTGGCCAGTTCTACCGGCAGCCCGCCCCCGGCCTGGGCGCCCGTCGCCCGCAGGCCCTCCACCACCAGTGGCGGACCTGGGTACGCCTGCGCGACGGCCTCGCCGCCCATCTGGCAGCCGGCCGTGTCACACATCTGAGTGACCATCATGTGTGGTGGGTGGAAAGGGAGTCAGCGGGGTCCGCGTTCGCCGTGCATGCGCTGCTCGGCTCGGAGCAGCGCGAGCCGGCGGCGGTCCGTGCCGACGGGGTGGTGCTGGCGACCGGCGGCTACGAGCGGGTGTGGCCGTTCCCCGGCTGGACCCTGCCCGGCGTGATCACCGCGGGCGGCGCCCAGGCCCTGCTCAAGGGCGGGCTGACGCTGCCCGGCCGCACAGTGGTGGTCGCCGGCACCGGCCCGCTGCTGCTCCCCGTGGCGACGGGCCTGGCCGCGGCGGGCGCCCACGTCACGGCCCTGGTGGAGTCGGCCGCCCCGGCCACGCTCGTACGGCGTTTCGCGAACCCCCGGGACGCGGTACGCGGTGCCCGTGCCCTGGCCGCTCAGCCCGCCAAACTCGCCGAGGCGGCCGGTTACGCCGCGCAACTCCTTCGCCACCACGTCTCAGTGATGGTGCGTCAGGCAGTCGTCGAGGCTCACGGCCGGGACCGGCTGGAGTCCGTCACCGTCGCCGCACTCGACTCCGAAGGCCGCCCGGTGCCCGGCACCGCACAGCGCCTGGCCTGCGACACCCTCGCCGTCGGACACGGCCTGCTGCCGCACACCGACCTCGCGGGCGGACTCGGCTGCCGCCTCGACGGCACCGGGGTGCACGTCGACGACGAGCAGCGTACCGACGTCCCGGGCGTGTGGGCGGCCGGGGAGGCCACCGGCATCGGCGGCGCGGACCTGTCCCTCGCCGAGGGTCACATCGCCGGCCGCTCCGCCGCGGCACGCCTGCACGGCACCGCGCCCGACCCGCGCGCCTGGGCCCCGGCCGCCCGGAACCGTGCCCGGCTGCGCGCGTTCTTCGCCGAGGTGGAACGGGCGTACGCGGCGCCCGTGCGGTGGGCGGAGAACGTCACCGACGCGACGGTGGTGTGCCGGTGCGAGGAGGTCTCGGCGGGTGCGGTCCGGGAGGCCGTCGCCTCGCTGGGCGCGGGCGATCTGCGGACCGTGAAGCTGCTGACACGGGCCGGAATGGGCTGGTGCCAGGGCCGGATGTGCGAGCCGGGTGTCGCGGGGGTCGCGGGCTGCGACCTCGCCCCCGGCCGACGGCCGCTGGCCCGTCCCGTCCCCCTCGGAGTCCTGGCCGCACCCCCACCACCGGACGCCGGGACGAACCCCTGACCCTCCCCGCGGAAGGTCACCCCGCCAACCACCGCCCACTCACAGTGCTATGTCACACGCCACCACACAGCCACACAGCACCTGAACCCGGAGAGAGGCAGACCCCCACATGACCACCCCCCGCCCCTGGCGCGGCGTCCTCGTCGCCACCGCCCTCCCCCTCCGCGACAACCTCTCCGTCGACCTCGACCGGTACGCCGAGCACTGCGCCTGGCTGGTGGCGAACGGCTGCGACGGCGTCGTACCGAACGGCTCGCTCGGCGAATACCAGGTGCTCACGCCCGAGGAGCGTGCCGCGGTCGTACGGACCGCGGTGGCGGCGATCGGCGGGGAGCGGGTGATGCCGGGGGTCGCCGCGTACGGTTCGGCGGAGGCCCGCCGCTGGGCCGAGCAGGCGCGCGAGGCGGGCTGCGGCGCGGTGATGCTGCTGCCGCCCAACGCCTACCGCGCCGACGAGCGCTCGGTCGTGGCGCACTACGCGGAGGTCGCGAAGGCGGGCCTGCCGGTGGTCGCGTACAACAACCCCATCGACACCAAGGTCGATCTCGTGCCCGAACTGCTGGCCCTGCTGCACGGCGAGGGCCTCATCCATGGCGTCAAGGAGTTCTCGGGCGACGTCCGCCGCGCCTACCGGATCGCCGAACTCACTCCAGAACTCGACCTGTTGATCGGCGCGGACGACGTCCTGCTGGAGCTGGCGGTGGCGGGCGCCAAGGGCTGGGTGGCCGGCTACCCCAACGCGCTGCCCCGCGCCTCGGTGGATCTGTACCGGGCCGCCGTCGCGGGGGACCTCACCACCGCACTGCCGCTGTACCGGCTGTTGCACCCGCTGCTGCGCTGGGACTCTCGCGTCGAGTTCGTCCAGGCCATCAAGCTGTCGATGGACGTCGTCGGCCGGTACGGCGGACCCTGCCGGCCGCCTCGCGCGGCGCTGCCGCCCGAGCAGGAGGCGGCCGTCCGCGCGGCCACCGAGAAGGCCGTCGCCGCGGTCCTGGCGTAACCCGGCCGGGTGGCCTGCTGTGGCCGCCGGCAGCCGTAACCCCACCGCACGGAAAGGGACTTCATGCGCAGCAGACTCGTCCTGCACGCCGTCGACTCGCACACCGAGGGCATGCCCACCCGGGTGATCACCGGCGGGATCGGCACCATTCCGGGCGCGACGATGAACGAGCGGCGGCTGTACTTCCGTGAACACCGCGATCAGGTCCGGCAGTTGCTGATGAACGAGCCGCGTGGTCACGCGGCGATGAGTGGCGCGATCCTGCAGCCGCCGACCCGGCCGGACTGCGACTGGGGGGTGGTGTACATCGAGGTCTCCGGCTATCTGCCGATGTGCGGGCACGGCACGATCGGAGTGGCGACCGTACTGGTGGAGACCGGCATGGTCGAGGTCGTCGAACCCGTCACCACCATCCGGCTGGACACCCCGGCCGGGCTCGTCGTGGCCGAGGTCGCGGTCCGCGACGGCGCGGCCACGGCGGTGACCCTGCACAACGTCCCGTCCTTCGCCGTGGCGCTGGACCGCGAGATCACCCTGCCCGACGGCCGAACGGTGACGTACGACCTGGCGTACGGCGGGAACTTCTACGCCATCCTGCCGTTGGAGGAGTTCGGGCTGCCCTTCGACCGGGCCCGCAAGGACGACATCCTACGGGCCGGGCTGTCCCTCATGGAGGCGATCAACTCCGAGGCGGAGCCGGTGCATCCGCAGGATCCGTCCATCCACGGCTGCCACCACGTCCACCTGTACGCGCCCGGCGCCACCGCCCGCCACTCGCGGCACGCGATGGCCATCCACCCTGGCTGGTTCGACCGCTCCCCCTGCGGCACGGGGACGAGCGCCCGCATGGCGCAGCTGCACGCGCGCGGTGAACTGCCCCTGGACACCGAGTTCGTGAACGAATCCTTCATCGGCACCCGCTTCACCGGCCGGCTTCTCGGCACGACGGAGGTCGCGGGAGTGCCGGCGGTGCTGCCCAGTTTCACGGGCCGCGCCTGGGTCACCGGCACGGCCCAGTACCTGCTCGACCCCGCGGACCCGTTCCCGGCCGGATTCGTCCTCTGACCAGCCGAACAGCGCACCGCTGCCGCCACACCGGGTGCCGGTGCCGTCCGTACCCCCGGAAACCCGGCGTAGAGCCCGTGCGCACGCCGGCCCGGAACCGGCGTAGATACTGATGGCACGTGACATGGCACCGGCCATGCCGCGTGAGCAGGCAGCACCAGCACCCCAGTACCCCACCTGCACCTGCACCCGCACCCGCTTCGAGGAGAACCACAACGCGGCGCACGAACGGCGAGTGGGTTATTAACTACCCCGAGCAGCAGTATACCAACGGGGTGGCCAAGAATAACCGCACCGGAATGCGCT
>NZ_JARGEF010000153.1:0-19795 GCF_033794725.1 Streptomyces sp. ID05-39B
GGAGCGGCGTCCGGTGCGTGCTCTCGCGTGCCGGCCGGAAGCCCACGTACGTCCAGTACGTGGGCTTCCGGCCGGTGCGACGAGTGGGGGCACCTCCCACGCCCTGAGGGCAGTGGGGGAGCGTGCCGGGTGTCGCGACGGGGCGAACGTCGCCTGTTGCGGCACCAGCTGCCGCAGCGCCGCCAGTGCGGGAAGTCAGCGGAAGCCCCTCGACCTGCAGTGCGTGCACGGAGCAGGCAGAGGAGCCCCCGCGGGCCGGTCAACCGGTTGTCATGCGGCCAGGCGCCGGAAGCGGCTGCCGTGGAAGACCAGCGGCGCACGGTCGGGTTCGGCCTTAAGGCCGTGGATCTCCAGCACCACGATGGTGTGGTCCCCTCCGGGGAACTCCGCGTGGAGCGAGCAGTCCAGCCAGAGGTTGGCACGGCGGATGTACACGCTGCCGTCCTCACCGGCCTCCCAGTCGACCTCCGCGAACCGGTCCCCGCCTTTTCCGGCCAGCGAACGGCAGACCAGGTCCTGTCCCTCGGCCAGCACGCTCAGGCCCAGACGGCTCTGCCTGCGCAACTTCGGCCAGGTCGACGAGGTGTCCTGGACACAGACCGACACCAGAGGGGGGGCGAGGGAGACCGGAGTGAACGTACTCGCGGCCATGCCCACCGGCGTACCGGAGTCGAGCGCGCACAGGGCTGTCACCCCGGACGGGAAACAGCCGAACGCCTGGCGCAGCACGGCGGGATCCATCGGTGTCGCGACGAGCGGGCTCATCCGGTGACCTCCTGACCCGACAGGACCGCGCCCAGGCGACGCATCGAACCGTTATTGCCGGCCACGTGCTGGGAGACGCAGCGGACATCGCGCCAGCGACGCTGCAGAGGGCTGGAGCTGTAGAGCCCGGAGCTGCCCGACAGCGTCATGATCTCGTTGAGTATCCGGATGCCCTCGTGATGGATGTGCTGATGGCTGCCGGTGTAGCCGAACCACTCGGCCGGGGTGGGCTCGTCCCCCGCCAGGGCCCGGTCCATGACCGTACGGCCGGTCCGCTCCAGCAGGGCGTTAAGCGCCGTCGTACGCAGGTGCAGCTCGGCGAACCTCTCCTGGAACACCGGATCCTCACCGATGACCACCCTCGGGTTGAACGCCGACCGCTTGGTGGCGGCCAGTTCGGCCAAGTCGCCCAGCGCACCCTCCAGACAGCCGACGATGACGGCGTCGTGCGAGGCGCCCGTGGCCGTGTACGGCAGGTTGTAGAAGGGAGCGGGGATGTTGTTGCCGCCCGACAGAGGGCCCGTGAAGCGCTCCGGCACGAAGACGTCGTCCATGGTGAAGTCGGTGCTCTGCGTGGCACGCAGGCCCACCGCGTCCCACGTGTCGAGGAAGGTCACGTGCTCGGGGCGGATCAGCGCGACGCGCATGTCGGGGCGCCCGTCGGGCAGCGGGGGCGCGCCCTCGACCACGAAGCCCGCGAGCATCCAGTCCGGGGTGAACGAGCCGCTGGCCAGCGGCCAGCGGCCACTGATCCGGTAGCCGCCCGCCACCGGCGTCGCCGTCCCCTTCGGGGCGATAGCTCCACGGAGCATCAGGTCGGCGCCGTCGCCGAAGACCTCCTTCTCGAGCGTCTCCCCAGGCAGCGACCGCACGAAGAACCAGGCCATTGAGGCCGCCTGTACAGTCCACCCGGTCGAGCCGTCGGCCCGTGAGATCTCCCGGACCACTCGTGCGCTCTCCACCAGGTCGAGCTGCGAGCCGCCCCATGCCGTGGGCAGGCTCATGCGGAACACGCCGGCGTGACGCAGGGCCGTGATGATCTCCGCGGGAACCGACCGGGCTGCCTCGGCCTCGGCCGACCGTGCCGCGATCTCGGGCAGGTGCGCGTGGACACGGCCGAGCACGCTGTCGTCGGTTGCCTGGTCGGAGGGTGCGGGGGGCTGGAGCAATGTCGTCATGATGTGTCCTTGTGAGTGCCTGCGGTCGGAGACGACCGCCGGTGACTGAAGGGGGAATCCCGGGTGTCGCTGGTTGCGAAACGTTGTGGCGAAGCACCTTCCGGGCCGTGCGGGGCGGTCGGGACGTCGGCACGGCCGCTCCTGCGGGAGGCGGAGGGCGGTCAAAGAGCCGCCGACGCGTCCCGTTCACTGCCCGAATGATGTGGGGCGGGGCACAGGCCCCGCTTGTATGCGGGGGCACAGGTTTTTGCTTGGCTGAGAACAGCTCCTGGGCGGCCACGGCGGAGGAACGTCCCGAAAGGGTGGTCGGTCGCAGAGCGGGTCGGATATCGCCCGGAGTGTCCTACACTCCGGCCAGGAGGAGGGCCATATGCCCCGGATGACGACGCCGAGCGATGCTACGGCCGGCGAGAGACTGGAATCCTGGCGGGACGCCGTCAGCCGGAGTCTCGTGCCCATGGCGGTCCTGCCGCGCGAGTGCTCCGACTTCCGCGCGTCGCTGCACGCCGCGCAGGTGGGCCAGGTACAGATGTCGGTCATCACGGCCGAACCGCACAGCGTCGCGCGCACCCGACGGCACATCGCCTCCGACGCGCCCGACCTCCTCCAGCTCACGCTGCAGCTCAGCGGGCAGGGAGTGCTCACCCAGAAAGATCGTCAGGCCCAGGTGCGTCCGGGCGAACTGGTGGTCTACGACACCCGCTCGCCCTTCACGTACGACCTGCGGCAGTCCCACACCGGCCTCGTCCTGATGTTCCCCCGCGCCATGCTGCGCATCACGGAACGTGATCTGGCGCGGGTGACGGCGACACCGGTGCCATGCCACGACGGGCTCGGCCAAGTCGTACAGCCCTTCCTGTACGGGCTGGCGCGGCAGATGGCACACCTGGAGTCCTGTGGCACGCCCCGGCTCGCCGACCATGTGGTCGGCCTGATCGGAGCCCTGCTCGCGGAGCAGGCGGGCGCGGACCGGAGCACCGAGGAGGACGGCCCGGGCGTGCTCACCCAGCGCCTCCTCGCCTACATGGAGGAGCAGCTCGCCGACCCCGGGCTGAGCCCCGAAGGTATCGCGGCCGCCCACCGCATCTCCCGCCGCTACCTGTACAAGTTGCTGGCCGCACAGGGGCACACCGTCTCGGGCTGGATCCGGGAACAGCGTCTGGACCGGTGCCGGCGCGACCTCGCCGATCCGGCCATGGACCACCTTCCGGTCGGCGCCATCGGCGGCCGCTGGGGCTTTTCCGACCCCGCCCACTTCAGCCACGCCTTCAAGGTGGCCTACGGCATGAGCCCCCGGTCTGCGCGGGCGGCTGGACGACGGCGTCAAGAACCGTAGGGCGAGGACGCCGGCCTCTGGGGCGGCTGCTGAGGGGCCTGGGATGACGACGGCGGACGCATGGTGCCCGGGCCGTGCGGGACAGCATGTGGCCGGTTCCCTCAGGCCATCTGGTAGTTCCCTCAGGCCGCCTGGTAGTTGAAGAACCCCTGCCCCGACTTGCGGCCCAGCAGGCCCGACTCGACCATGCGGCGCAGCAGCGGGGGCGGGGCGTACAGCGGTTCGCGGTACTCCTCGTACAGGGCCTCGCCTATCGCCGCCACCGTGTCCAGGCCGATGAGGTCGGCGAGGCGCAGCGGGCCCATGGGGTGGGCGCAGCCGGCGGTCATGCCCGTGTCGATGTCCTCGGCCGTCGCGGTGCCGGAACCGACCATGCGTACCGCTGCCAACAGGTAGGGAATCAGCAAGGAGTTGACCACGAATCCCGCGCGGTCCTGAGTGACGATCGTCTTCTTGCCCAGGGTCTCGGCGGCGAAGGCGCGTACGCGCTGTTCCGTGGCCCTGGAGGTGTGCATCGAGGGGATCACCTCGACCAGCGGCATGGCGGGGACCGGGTTGAAGAAGTGCAGGCCCACCACAGCCTGAGGACGTCCGGTCACGGCCGCGAGCCGGGCGATGGGGATCGAGGACGTGTTGCTGGCCAGCACGGCGGACGGGTTGGTGACCACCCTGTCCAACTGCTGGAACAGCTCTGTCTTGGCCCGCTCGTCCTCGATGGCGGCCTCGATCACCAGGTCAGCGCCGGACAACAGGGAGAGGTCGGCGGTGACCGAGATGCCGGCGAGGGCGTGGGCGCGGTCTTCCGGGCCGATGGCGCCGTGCTTCTCCGCCTTGAGCAGTGAGTCGGCGACACCCGCCAGCCCGGCGCGGGCCCTGTCCTCGGTGACGTCGCACAAGGTGACGTGCAGCCCGGCCCGGGCGCAGACCTCGGTGATGCCCCGGCCCATCTGCCCGGCGCCGACGACGCCCACGTGCTTGATCGATGTCATGTGCTCCTCCGCCTGTTCCCGCGTCCGGCGGCGGTTTGCCGACGCCGTGACGGTCTGTGCTGCGGTGTCGAGCGTAGGCCGGGGACCACCCCTGTGACCTGCTCTGATGATGCGTTTTCCGCGCACAAACATGCGTCGGTACGGTGCCGCTCCGGCGCGCCTCGAGGAGCTGGCCCGATCACGACGGGGAGGGCACGTCGGCCGGGGCGCGAGCACGAGGAGGAGGGCGCGGACAGCGAGGCCGGCGCCCTCGGGGACAGACATGATGGAGCTGCCGAGGTCCCCTGGACAGACTCCGGACGCGGACCCCGCCCCCGTCGGCGAGGCGTCCGGCGGCCAGGGCGGACCAGAGGGGCCCACGCGCCGGCCGGGCGTCGGCAGGTAGCCGGACGCCCGCCGGAAAGCGGCGGTATCAGCCAGCGGTGACAGGGGTGGCAGCCGCCTCCCGCAGACGGCGGATCACACCGCGCACCGCGGGTGAAGTCTCGCCCTTGCGGAAGGCGCCGACCAGACTGGTCGTCAGCGCCACGTCGGCCAGCGGACGGTAGGCCACCCCCGGGATCTGGACGCGGCGCAGCGAATCGGGGACCAGGGCGACCGCGAGACCTCCGCCGACCATGGTCAGAGCCGCGATGAAGTCCCGTACCGGGGGAGCACACCGCGGGCTGAAGCCCCCGCGCTCCGCCACTTCGAGGATCTGGCCGCGGCAGCCGTACTCCTCGTCGAAGTGCGGGGCGACGAAGCACTCGTCGCGCAACTGTGCCGCCGGTACCGCCTCGTAGGCCGCCAGCGGGGCGCCGGCCGGCAGGGCCAGGACGACGTCCTCGGTGAGCAGTCGGGTGGCCGTGACCTCGGGCGGGTACTCCGGCCTGAAGCGCAGGAATCCGACGTCGATGTCCCCGCAGACCAGCGCCTCCAGTTGGGCGGGTGTCTCCAGCTCACGGACCTGCACGGTCAGTTCGGTGCCGGGAGCGGCGCAGCGGGTGAGGACGTCGGTGAGCACGCCGGAGAAAGCGGCCGAGGCGACGTAGGCGATCTGGGCGTGACCCAGTTCTCCGCGACCGGCGCGCCGGCCTATGGCCTCGGCCCTGGCGGCCTGGGCGAGGGTCAGCCGCGCCTCTTCGAGGAACAGCAGCCCGGCGCTGGTGAGCGCGGGGCGGGTACGCCGTCCGCGGTCGATGAGCCGCACACCGAGGTGTGACTCCAGTGCCCTGACCTGGGCGCTGAGAGCCGAGGGGGCCAGGTGCAGACGGTCGGCCGCCCGTGCGAAGTGCAGTTCCTCCGCGACGATGATGAACGATTCCAGCCAGCGCAGTTCCATCGGCTCCTCCATCCCGCTGGGCCCGTTCCGAGGAGGGAACGGGCTGTGTGTACGGCCTGTGGTGAGCACACCCCGCGGCGCTCGTCAGGGCAGAACAGGATCGCCGCGGGGTGAGTATGGGGTAGGGGCCGTCGGCAGCATGGCCGGTGGCGGTTCAGGGAATGACGACGTAGTTGCTGAATCCGCCGTCGCGGTCCTCGAGTCCCGAGATCGCCTCGTTGACCCTGGCCAGCGGGAAGGGCTTGGTCTGAAGGTACGACAGGTCCAGGGCGCCGGTGGCCACCATGTCGGCGAGTTCCTGCCCCTGCGCGGTGGAGAACCAGTTGGAGCCGATCAGCTGCACCTGTTCGTCCATGAGCCACTTCACGTCCACGGGCAGCCGGTCGGCGACACCGCCGACGTTGACGACCCTGCCGCCGCGGCGGACGCCCTGCATGGAGTCGAGCATCGTCTCCACCGGGGCCTTGGCGCCCAGCGCGCTGATCACGTAGTCCGCGCCCTCGCCGCCGGTGCGGGACTTGGCCCACTCACCGGTGGAGCCGTCGCCGAGCCGCATGACCTCGATCCGCTCCGGGTCCAATTCCCGGACCCGCTTGAGGAGTTCCTCGTTGCGGCCGGTCCCGAGGACCCGGGAGGCACCGGAGGTGAGCGCGAGCAGGGTCGACGCGACGCCGAGGGTGCCCGTGACCCCGTCGATCAGCGCGACCTGGCCGGGGCCGGCGGCGGCGTTCCTGAGGGCGCCGTAGGACGTGCCGATGTAGCCGAGCTTGCCGGCCTGCTCGAACGTCATGTTGCCGGGGAGGTTGACGATCGAGGACTGGGGTGCGGTCATGTAGTGCGAGAAACCGCCGTACGGATACAGGTCGAAGATCCGCTGGCCGTCGCGGGAGGTGCTGAAGTAGCCGTTCAGTGTGAAGTAGCGGCAACGGCTCAGTTCACCGCCCCGGCACACCTGGCAACTGCCGCACCCGCGAAGCGGGTTGACGTACACCCGGTCGCCGGGCTTGGTGTGCAGCACCGCCTCGCCGACCGCCTCGACCACACCCGCGGCGTCCAGACCGAAGATCGCGGGGAACTTGGGCAGCGGCTGGTGCGGGAACCAGGTGGGCCAGTTGTTGATCACATTGGCCATGTTCGGCACGATCCCGCACGCTCGGACCCGCACCAGCACGTCGGTCGCCCGCGGGATGGGCACGTCGATGCTGTCGATCGACATCGGCTCACCGAGCGCGTGCAGTCGTGCAGCGAGCATTTTCGCCATCGAAACACTCCTTGGAAATACTCCGTCCCGACGGTCGTGGGGCGGAGGAAACTTTTCGGCGACCGAGGCGGCGGACTGGCGGCTCGGCAATCACTTCTCACGTATTGAGGGGCCTTTACGGCGCCGAGTTCTACGATTTCGGGAAGGGATTCGGGTAATTTTCCTCGAGGTCGATGTCCAGCAGCCCCATGATGCGGACGCCGGAGTTGTACCAGGCGATGGACAAGGACAGTTCGACCATCTGCCGGTCCGTCAGCAGGTCGGCGGCGGCACGCCAGGTCTGCTCGGAGACGTCGACCTGGAGCGTGGACTCCTTGGCGAGGTGCATCACCGCCTTCTCCGTGTCGTCGAACAGGTCCGAAGACTCGAAGTCGGGCACCGCCGCGAGCTGTTCCACGGTGAGTCCGGCCTTGAGCCCGTGCGACTGGTGGTGAGCGACCTCGTACCCGGACCGGGTCGCGTATCCGACGGTCAGGATCGCCAGTTCCCGCAAACGGGGGCTGAGGTCGGCGGCTCGCAGCGAGTTGGCGTAGGTCAGGAAGGCGTCCAGCTGGGCCGGCGCGTTGGCCAGGGCGAGGAAGATGTTCGCGGTCGGTACCTTGCGCTCGGCCTCCAGCCGGTCGTACAGAGGTTTCTGTGCCGGGACAGCGTCCTCGCGGTTCAGGTAGGGCACTCGTGCCATGGTGTCTCCTCGGGTGACGTAGGGGGTGCAAGGGCCGGGCGGGGCTCAGGGAGCGGACTGCTCCAGCAGGAAACGTTCGAGTGACATCGGCTGCGGCAGCTCGGCCGGCGGGATCAGCGGCGCGCCGACGAAGGGCGACGCCTCGAAGTACCACTTCTCCAGGGCCGGCAGACCCCAGCGGGCGTTGGTGCTCAGTGACGCGGCGTCCCAGCGGACGGGCTCGATCTCGGTGTCGATCGTCTGGTAGTGGCTGTTGAAGACCTCCACCCGGTGCCCGTCGGGGTCGCGGAGGTAGGCGAAGAGCATTCCGCCCGGCCCGTGCCGGCCGGGACCGCGCTCCACCCCGTCGCCGTAGCCGAGGATGCCCGCCCAGTCGCAGGCGGTGAAGATGTCGTGGCTCTCGGAGACGGTGTAGGCGAAGTGGTGCAGGGCGGGCCCGGTGTTCTCGACGATCGCCAGGTCCAGGCAGGTGCCCTTGCGGTACATGAAGGCGCCCAGCAGTTTGTCGCCGTGCGCCAGGTACTCGGAGTTGCGGAAGCCGAGCTCGCTGTAGAAGGCGCACAGCTCGTAGGTGTCGGGCGCGAAGATCTGGTAGTGATCCAGCCGCTGCGCGTGGGCGCCCTTGTGAGACGCGAAGTCGATGTGCAGCCGAGGCCGGGTCTCCATGTGCGCGCACAGTTCGAGCGGGGTGCCGATGGGGTCGCTGACGTGCAGTGTGCGGCCCTGGTACGGGGCGTCGACCCACTCGGCGGGCAGCCCCCGCTCACGGAACCAGGCGTACGCGAGATCCAGGTCCTCGTCGAAGAAGACCCGGTAGCCTACCCGCCTGCACGATCCGGCCCCCTCCTCGTCCAGCTCCAGCACGAGGCTGTGGTGGCACGCCTCGGCCAGGCCGCGGAGGTAGCAGGTGCGGTCGTCCTCGTCGCTGACGACGAGGCCCAGCGCCTTCACGTAGAAGTTCCGGCTCTCGGCCAGATCGGCGACCGTGAGACGGACGTGACTGGAGCGGGTGATGTTGAAACTCGGGCGCAGATTGACGGGTGGCAGCATGCTGGTCTCCGTGCTCGGATCGGCTTTTGGAATTCGAATGACTTTAATGCTCCGAAGCCGATTCAGGGCCTGGACGCAAAGGACGCGGGGTCGGCGAACGGGAACGCGGACCAGCCGCTGAATTCGGCGGAACCACCGAGGGACTCCTCGATGCGCAGAACCTCGTTCCACTTCGCCATGCGCTCGGAGCGGGTGAACGATCCCACCTTCAGCTGACCGGCGTCCCAGCCGACACTCAGATGGGCGATGGTGATGTCCTCGGTCTCTCCGGAACGGGCCGAGACGATCGTGCCGAAGCCGGCCTCCTTTCCGGCCCGCAGGGCCTGGAACGCCTCCGTGACCGTGCCGGCCTGGTTCGGCTTGATGAGGACGGCGTTCGCCGCTCCGCCGGTGGCCGCGGCCTCCACCCGTTCGGCGTTCGTGACGAGGTAGTCGTCGCCGATCACCTGGCAGTGGCGGCCGTGGCGCCGGGTGAACTCCAGCATCCCGTCGTAGTCGTCCTCGCCCACCGGGTCCTCGACGGACAGGATCGGGTACTGCCTGATCCAGCCGCCCAGCATGTCGATCAGCGCCTCGGTGTCCAGTGTGCGGTCGTCCAGGGCCAGGGTGTACTTGCCCGCACTGCCGAACTGCGAGGCCGCGACGTCCAGAGAGATGCCGACCTGGCTGGCGGGGGCGAACCCCGCGCTCTCGATGGCGAGGCTCAGCGTCTCCAGCGCTTCCTCGTTGGAGTCGAAGGCGGGCCAGAAGCCGCCCTCGTCGGCGACGCCCTGGGCCTTGCCGGTGGCGCGCATCAGGCTCCCGGCCGCCCGGTAGATCTCCGCCGTCCAGTCCAGTGCCTCGGAGAAGCTCTGTGCCGCGGGACAGACCACCATGAAGTCCTGGACGTCGACGCGACGGTCCGCGTGGGCGCCGCCGCCGAAGATCTGGATCTCCGGCAGCGGGATGCGGACCGGCCGCCCACCCGCCAGGTGCTGCCACAGTGGTACGCCCGCCGACGCGGCGCTGGCGTGCAGGACCGCCATGGACGTGGCCACGATCGCGTTGCCGCCGAGACGGCCGCGGTCGGGGGTTCCGTCCAGGTCCACCAGAAGGCGGTCGACGGCCTCCTGGTCGGCCGCGTCGAGGTCCAGCAGAGAGGGCGCGATCTCGCGGTTGACCGAAGCCACCGCGCGCCGGACGTCGAGTCCGCCGAAGCGGTCGCCGCCGTCGCGCAGGTCGAGCGCTTCGCCCTGGCCCGTCGAGGCCCCCGCGGGTGCGATGGCCCGCCCGATCGCGCCGTCCGCCAGGTGGACCTCGACCTCGACGGTCGGCCGGCCGCGTGAGTCCCACACCCTGCGGCCGTGGAGCTTGGCGATCCGCGTGTCTGTCATGACGGTGCGACCTTTCGGAGTTCTGGGCGATGAGCGGGGGCCGGTGCCGGCGTCCGTGCCTGCCGTGGCGGAACGGATTCCCGCAACAGGAGGAGAAGGGAGGAACCCTTGTCGACCGGCGGGGGGAGAGGGCGGACCCCACGGTGCGACACCCGGACCGGTACCGCGACGCCGGACACGGGAGAAGGGCCGTACAGCTCTCTTCGTGGTCCCGGCGAGGCCGGCGATGGAATCCGGGGCACAGGGCGATGATGGGGGTTGCCCGACCATCGCGACTGACAAATGCTAACGATAGCGCAATCCTGCGAAGAGCTGACGGCCCTGTCAAGAGGCAGGCGGCGTCAGGTTCGGTGAGGCTGTTGATTGTTCTTGCGGCATTGGCTCGGCTTCGGGTGAATGCTATCGTTCGCACAATCCGTCGTACCCCGGCAACGGATACTCCGGCGGACCCGCACTCCTCCTGGACGGACGGACAGCACAGGCGGGCGCGGGTCCGCCGGGCCGGATCGTTGCCGACATCGAAAGTGAGCCCCCTATGGCATCCGAGCCCTCGGCGACGCCGATGACCCTCACCACAGTTGTTGCCAGTACACGTCCCGGACGCGTGGGCAGATCCGTCGCGGACTGGTTCACCGCCAGGGCCGCGGAACACGACGGGTTCGAGTCACACCTCGTCGATCTGCGCGAACTGGCTCTGCCCTTCTATGACGAGCCGCACCCGCCGGCGCTGCGGCAGTACACCAAGAGCCATACCGTGGAGTGGAGCCGGATCGTGGACGCGTCGGACGCGTTCGTCTTCGTCACCCCGGAGTACAACGGTGGCTTCCCGGCCCCGCTGAAGAACGCTTGGGACTACCTCGTCGTGGAGTGGCAGCACAAGCCGGCCGCGTTCGTCAGCTATGGAGGGGTATCGGCGGGCACTCGGGCGGTGCAGATGGCCAAGCAGGTGGTGGCGAACCTCAGGATGCTGCCGATCGGCCCGACCGTGAGCATTCCGTTCGTCAACGAAGTCGTCGCGGACGGCGTCTTCCGGCCCGGCAAAATACATGAGACCGCCGCCGAGCAGGTGCTCGACGAACTCGCCCGTACCGCCGGCGTCATGCGCGGGTTGCGTGGCGGAACGTACTGACGACGTACTGACGTGAACCGGCTTGACCGACGTGACCGACGACGCGAAGGGTGCCCGGAGCGATGCGCTCCGGGCACCCTTCGCGTCGTGCGTGCCGGCTTTGCCGGCGGACCGAGTGGCTGGGTGGGGGAGCCGGTCCATGAATCGGGGACCCGGGTCGGGGCCTTGCTCACCGACCCATGGACCGGCAGCGCAGCCACCGCATGGACCGGGGCCCGAGCCCGGCAGCGGCTCAGCCGCGCCCGGAGGTGGTCGTCGCCGGGCCAGGGGGCGCCGTGCTGCCGCGCAGGACCAGCGACCCGAGGGAGACCGACGTGTACGGTCCGTCGTTGTCCGGCTTGGTCTTCAGGCGGCGCATCAGCCACAGCGCGCAGCCGGTGGCCATCTCCTGGATCGGCAGACCGGTCGTGGTCAGCCCCGGCCCCCACCAGGAGAAACCCGGTTCGTCCCCGAACCCGACCACGGACAGCTCCCCGGGCACTTTCACGCCCTGTTCGGACAGCTCCTCCAGCACACCCAGGGTGAGCTGGGTCGATCCCAGGACGAGTGCAGTGGGCGCGTCCGGGCCGTCCAGCAGCCGGCGCGTCGCCCGGCGGCCGTGGTCCACGGACGAGGGGGGCCACTGCTCTGCGCGTCCGACGTCGTCAGGCAGGCCGCCTTCGCGCAGGGCGCTGCGGAAGCCGCGCAGCCGCTCGGAGCCCGTGGGCAGCTCCTCGGGGCCACCCATATAGGCGATGCGGGTGTGGCCCAGCTCCACCAGGTGGGCGGTGGCCTGGCGCAGGGCCTCGTGGTCGTCCACGCCGAACCACTGGGAGCCGAGGGCGGGGTGGCGGCGCAGTAGCTGTAGGTGCGGCAGGGTGCGCAGGAGCTTGACGGAATCGCCGTGCGGGCGCGCGGTGGGCACGATGATGACGCCCGCGACGCGGTTGGCGGACAGTTCTCGCAGATGGCGCAGCTCCACCATCCGGTCGTCGTCGGTCTCCGAGAGCATCAGCTGGAAGCCTTCGGCCTGCATGTTCTTCGACAGCTGATGCGCGATGGTCGAGTAGAAGCTGTTGCGGATGTCCGGGATCACCAGCGCGACCACGTTGCTCGACGCTCCCCGCATCATCCGCGCCGC
Source organism: Streptomyces sp. ID05-39B (assembly GCF_033794725.1). NCBI lineage: Bacteria > Bacillati > Actinomycetota > Actinomycetes > Kitasatosporales > Streptomycetaceae > Streptomyces > Streptomyces sp. ID05-39B. The sequence goes on from NZ_JARGEF010000153.1 coordinate 12,205, forward strand.
ACGGTTCCCCACGTAACCCATCTCGGACGCGGCCTGGCGGACCCGGAACTTGGTCTCCTCGCTGATGCGGGGGTCGTCGGAGAGCGCCCGGCCGACCGTCGAGACGGAGACCCCGAGACGTTCGGCGATGTCCCTGGTCGTGATCACGTAAGCGGCTCCCTCAGGCGGCTGGTCCGGTGCTTGCTTTCCGCGTGCCAACGATAGCAATCCCATCGCGCTCCGTGGTCAGAAGGTGGGGAAGCCGGAGTTGATCACTGCCTCATGCTAACGTTAGCACTACGAGAGGGACCCTTGCAGCCGCCGCGAAGCGGCTGCCTAGTTGCGGAGGTTTCCGTGAGGATCGTCAGGTATGCCGTCGATGGTGTGCGTCACTACGGAGAATTCGAAGACGGTGACGCCAGGATCGTGAGATGCGAAGGCGATCCCTTTACCGGGGTGTCCCCCACGGGGCAGGTCGACGAAGTCGGCGACGTGGTCGTTCTCCCGCCTCTCGAAAGGCCGCGGATCTTCGGGTTCGCCTACAACTACGCCGCACACATCGACGAGACCGACCGGGACGTCCCGGAGGTTCCCGTGTGTTTCATGAAGCCGAGTACCGCTGTCATCGGGCCCGGCGATGCCATCGTCTATCCGGCGGACGGTGAACTCATACATTTCGAAGGCGAGTTGGTAGCTGTCATCGGAAAGGAAGCCCGCCATGTGAAGGCTTCCGAGGCCCATGAGTACATCCTCGGCTACACATGCGGCAATGACGTCAGCGACCGTATCGTCCAGCGCAGGGAAAGCGCGTTCGGAACCCTGCTGATCGGGAAAGGGCAGGACACGTTCGCTCCTCTCGGGCCGGTCATCGCCACCGGACTCGACCCCTCGGACCTGTCGCTGACGACCCGGGTGAACGGCGCCGTCGCGCAGTCGGCGAGCACGGCCGACCTGCTGCTCGCCGTGCCCGACCTCGTCGCCTACCTGAGCCGCTATCTGACGCTGCTGCCCGGAGACGCGATCATGACCGGAACGCCGTCCGGTGTCGGACCGATCCGGCCCGGGGACGAGGTCGAGGTGGAGATCGAGGGCATCGGCGTCCTGCGCAACCCGGTCGTGGCCGAGAGCGCCTGAACGGCGAATGCCCACCGGGCCGACCGCTCGCCAGGGCCTGTTCCACCGCTCGGTGGTGGAACAGGCCCTGTGGTGTGTCGGCGCCCGTCAGCGGACCGCGTTGTTGAACAGTGAGGTGCGGACGAAGGCCAGCGCGGCGACGCCCACCAACGGCAGGATCGTGACCTGTAGCAACCCGGCCTGGCTCCAGCCGAAGGAGTCCACCAGGGCGGCGAAGAGCAGGCCCGAGAAGGCTGCCGTTCCGTAGTAGCTGGTGACGAAGATGCCGGAGGCGCGTCCGATCTGCGCGGGACGGACGGCCCGCTGCATCGCGCTGTTGGTGTTCGGATAGATGAAGCCGAGGCCGAAGGCGCCCATGAGGAAGGCCAACACGCACTGGAGGCCGACTCCGGCTTGGGTCGTGTAGATGCACAAGCTGACCGCGGAGACGGCCAGCAGGCTCACGATCAGCAGGGTGCGCTGGTTGACACGGTCGCCGAGCCAGCCGCCGAAGATGGCCGTCATGCCCCCGAAGCCGAGGAGGCTCATGGCCAGTGCGGCCTGCTCAGGGCTGTAGTGCAGCGAGGTGATGAGGTATGTCGGATAGAGGCCGAGGAACCCATAGAGGGCCACACCGCTGACGACCGAGTGGACGACCAGCGCGATGGTGTTGCGGTTGTAGGGGGAGGTCGGCATGTACTCGTAGGTCCTGGTCGAGACGGTCTTCTCCACGGAGTGCTCCGTCAGACCGGCCTTCACGAGGAACAGGCAGGCGGCGGCGATCAGCAGCCCGGCCGCGCCGAACAGATAGAAGGGCGAGTGCCAGGTGCCGTGTGCGTTCATCAGGCGGACGCCGATGAGCGGGGCGATGAACACGCCGAGGGAATAGCCCACCCCGATGATTCCAAAGGCGAGGCCGCGGCGGTGAGCGAAGAAGGCGCCGATCGCCGCGAAGATGGCTGCGGACTGCATGCCCTCGCCGAAGCCGGAGACGACCCGGTACAGGGTCATGTCGGCGAATCCGGTCGCCAGCGGTGTGGCCATCGTGCCCAGGGAGTAGATCACGATGCTGACCAGCAGCACGGTCTTGCGGCGGAAGCGATCCAGCAGGTAGCCGGCGGGCAGGCCCGCGAGGGCCATGCCGAGAGTGAAGTTCGTCGCCAGCAGCCCGCCCTGCTCCAGGGAGAACCCGTACTCCGCACGGATGGCGGGCAGCAGCGGGGGAAAGACCTGGCGGTCCATCGCGTTGACCATGTAGGAGAGGACCACCAGAAGGAAGCCGACCCCGATCATGACGCGGGAAATGGGGAGACGACTGCTTTCCTGTGCGTCGCCGACAGGCCCTGCACTGGTGTCGACTTGCGCTGCGTGAGTCATAGCGGCTCCTGAGAGGGAATGGGCCGCGGCGTGCCGCGGCGGATCCACCACCGGTACGGGGCGCGTACGGGCGGTGACGAGAAGCGGTGAGCTGAACACGGAATCGTGTCGGCGAGGGCGAAATGCTGCCGACAGCCGGCGGATCGGGGGGCGGTGGGCTGCCGCGCGGTCGGACACCGTCTGCGGAATTCAGCCCGTCATTTGCCCGTCGGGGACGTCCGTGGCTATGGCGTCTTCGACAGCTGGACATCGTGCGGACACCTGGCGGTCACACGGTCGGCGTTGGCAGAAACCATGTAGGCAAGCACCCGGCGCGTCAAGACATGAGGAGAGGATTTCTTCGCCGGTATTCGCTTTCATCAGGAGTATCGGCATCCGGGTTGTGGCAGAGAGCCCGCCGAGGGGGGCGTCCCAGGAGCGCATGCCGGAAACCTTGACGTGTCGCAGACTCCTGATGCTATCGTTAGCACCACGTGGCTATGACAGATTGATGCGACGTGCCCCGGCTTCTCGTGACCCGTTCCAGGGACGTACCGCGGCGCCCGGACCGACCACAAGTCGGCGAGCGCCGGCACCGAACCGACTTCAGCGACTCAAACCTCTCTCCGCTCCAACCTGTGGTGACCGGCAGTCCCGTCGGACAGGCTGCCGGCCCCTTGCGGGCGGCGATCACACCGCTCACCGGCCGCGACCGACACCCGCCGCGGCCGTACGATTCCTGCGAGGACGACCTGCCATGACTTCACCGAGCCGCCTGGGCACCGTGCTGCTCACCGACTACGCCTGGCCCGACGACTCCGTCGAGCGATCGGTCATCGAGAAGGCGGGCCACACCCTGGTGACCGGCCCCGCCGAGCCCGCCTCCGTCGAGGCGATCGAGGAACTGGTCGCCGAGCACCGGCCCGCCGGAATCCTCACCTGCTGGGCCCCCGTCTCCGCCACCGCGATCGGGGCCGCACCCGACCTGCGCATCGTGGCCAGACTCGGCGTCGGCCTGGACAACATCGCCGTGGAAGCCGCCACCGAGCGGGGCGCGTGGATCACCAACGTTCCGGACTACTGCGTCGAGGAGGTCTCCGACCACGCCGTCGGCATGGTCCTCGCCTGGACGCGGGGCCTGGCGGTGCTCGACCGCGAGGTCAGAGCCGGACGATGGAACCCCGCAAGCGCCCGGCTGCGCCGGTTGTCCACGCTAACCTGCGGCATCGTCGGCTACGGACGCATCGGACGGGCCACCGCGGCCAAGCTCGGCGCGTTCGGCTGCCGGATCCTGGCCCACGACCCCTTCCCGCCGAAGGACGCCCCCGGGGTGGAGTCGGCCGGCCTGGAGGAACTGCTGCGCCGCAGCGACGTGGTGATCCTTCACGTGCCGCTCACCCCCGGCACGCACCACATCATCGGCGCCGAGCAGCTGGCGCTCATGAAGCCGGGCGGCCTGCTGGTCAACGTCAGCAGGGGCCCTCTGGTGGACACCGAAGCGGTCGTCAAAGCGCTCGATAGCGGGCACCTCGACTCAGCCGCGTTCGACGTACTGGAGTCCGAACCTCACGTGCCCGCCGCGCTGTTGGACCAGCCGGGCGCGCTGATCACTCCCCACGTCGCCTTCTCCTCCGACGCCTCGGTGACGGAACTGCGCCGCCGCGCAGCCGAAGAAGTCGTACGGATCCTGGCGGGCGAGCCGCCGGCCCACGCCTGCAACAGCCCCCGTGGCCTGCCCACCGGGCCGGGTGAGCGGCGATGAGTCCCGCCTCCGTGCAGGCATGTCCGGACCCCGCGCTGTCCGGCTTTCTGACCGCCTACGAACTCGCCCGCCCTGATGAGAGCGCACGCTGGACCCCGCTCGCCGGCGGTGTCTCGTCCGACCTGTGGCGGGTGGACCTGCCGGGACGCTCCCTCTGCGTCAAGCGCGCCCTGGCCCGGCTGAAGGTGGCCGCCGACTGGCAGGCACCGGTGTCGCGCAACGCCTGCGAATGGGCGTGGATGCGGTTCGCGTCCCGGCACCGACCGGAGACCGTGCCGGAACTCCTGGCCCACGACCCCGGAGCCGGCCTCTTCGCCATGGCGTATCTGCCCCCCGAGCGGTACCCGGTGTGGAAGGCGCAACTGCTCCACGGCGAGGTGGACGTGGCGACTGCGGCGGCCGTCGGAGAGGCGCTCGGCATGCTGCACGCGGCGAGCGCGGGCGACGCTTCCCTGGCCGCCGAGTTCGCCACCGACGATAACTTCCACGCACTGCGCATCGAGCCGTACCTGCTCGCCACTGCGGCCGCCCACCCGGCCCTGAGCGACATCCTGCACAGCCTCGCCGAGCGCACGACCGCCACCCAACTGGCCCTGGTCCACGGCGACGTCAGCCCCAAGAACATCCTCGTCGGCCCGTCGGGTCCCGTGCTGCTGGACGCCGAGTGCGCCTGGTACGGGGACCCGGCCTTCGACCTCGCCTTCTGCGTCAACCACCTGCTCCTCAAGAGCCTGGTGCTGCCCAGGCACCGAGCCAGCCTCCTGCGGTCCGCCCGCACGTTGGCCGAGGCATACGTCCGGTGCGTCGACTGGGAGCCCCGGCCTGCCGTCGAGGCACGAGCCGCCTCCCTGTTGCCCGCGCTGCTGCTCGCGCGCGTGGACGGCAAATCCCCGGTGGAGTACCTGACGGAGGACCGGCACCGGCTGTTTGTCCGCACGGCGGCATCCGCCCTGCTCCGGGCACCGGCCCCGACGGTGGAGGACGTGCTGGACGCCTGGACCACCGCGCTGACGACCCTGACCGAGCCCGGCACCGACCGGCCCGACTGACCGACTGGTTCGACGCATCCGGCGGACCCGACCGAGGAGAGACACATGCGCAGAGTCGTCACCGGCCACGACGAGGACGGAAGGTCGGTCGTCGTCAGCGACGGCCCCGTCCCGCGCAGCCGCGAATTCAGCAGCCTGCCGGGCTGGGTGTCCCGCCTGCCGTGGGCCACCGACCCCGGCGAACCGATCAGCAGGGCGGGGGAGGACCCCACGCCAATGGTGACCAGCCTGCTCCCGGCCCCAGGCGGCACACGGTTCATCCTGCTGACCTTCCCACCGGCCACCGCGATGGCCGACCCGGCCTTCGACCCCGTCGCCTTCGACCGGGAACAGCGGGCCGACTCGCCCGGCATCGCGGAACTCATCGAGCCCGACGGCATGCACACCACGCCGACCGTCGACTACGGCATCGTACTCCGGGGCGAGATCGTCCTCGAACTCGACGACGGCCACCGCACCCGGCTCTCGGCAGGGGACATCGTGATCCAGAACGGGACCCGCCACGCCTGGCGCAACCACGGCGACGAACCGGCCACGATGGCCTTCGTCCTCGTCGGCGTTCCGCGCGACGGCGAACGAGCCTGAACGCAGACGGTGCTCGGCGATCCCGTTCCCACAAGGCTGAGTCCCCTTCATTTGGCGATGCGCCTGTGGCTCGTGCGTCACACCGTGACATCGGGCTCAAGGTCGGGGACCGCCTGAGCCCAGGTGGCCATGACCTCGAGGACGTCGCGCAGCCCTTCACCGAGAGGGGTGAGGCGGCACTCGAAGCGCGGGGGGAGTGATTCTCAGCCGCGTCGACTGGACCGCGAGTGTTGAATTTCGAGCACCGTGCTGACCAGCCATGCTTCGCGGGTCAGCTGGCTGCCGTAAGGGCTGCGCGCGTAAGGACACCTGATGCGTTACACGACCTTCGGACGCCGGACGGGACTGCGCGTGTCTGAGTACGCGCTCGGCACAGCGAACTTCGGGACCGGCTGGGGTGCCGGCGCCGAGCCGGACGAGGCGCGCCGGATCTTCGACCGGTTCGCCGAAGCGGGCGGCACTTTCCTGGACACCGCGGACACCTACCAGTTCAGCTGACGGGGAGGTTCGTCTCCGCCGACCGGGACCACTTCGTCCTGGCCACCAAGTTCACCCTCGGAGCCGCGCCGCAGCCGGGCATCTCCACAACGGGAAACAGCCGCAAGATCATGGTCGCCTCGGTTGAGGCCAGCTTGAGGCGACTCGGCACTGACTGCATCGACCTGCTCTGGGTGCACTTCCCCGACGAGCTCACCCCATGGAAGAGATCCTGCGCGGGCTGGATGACCTGGTGAGCTCCGGCAAGATCCACCACGTCGGCCTGTCCAACTTCCCCGCCTGGCGTGTCTCGCGCGCCGTGACGCTTGCGGACGTGAGGAACTGGGCGCCGATCGTAGGTATCCAGAACGAGTACAGCCTGGTCGAGCGGAGCGCCGACCGCGAGCTGCTGCCGATGGCCGAGAGCCTCGGGCTCGGCGCCGCCCTGTGGTCTCCGCTCGGCGGCGGACTGCTCACCGGCAAGTACCGCGACAGCGCCGAGGGGCGCCTCAGTGACCTGGGGGCGGTCAGTGACCCACGGTGATCTCCAGGCCGGTCTCGACAGCCAGCGCGGCCAGCTCGAACTTCCAGGCCCGGGTGCGGTAGCCGTTGGAACGGCCCGCGTCCGCAGTGATCAGCAGACGGTGCGAGTGCGGGTAGGTGTCGCGCCCGACCGCGTGCCACCAGCGGCGGACGGAGGCGACGGCGAAGGCCGCGGTGTCGTGGTCGGTGCCGACGTTGACCCAGCCCGTGTCCGCGGTCAGGTCGTAGATCCCGTATGGGATCGCCTTGCCCAGATCGGCGTCGGGAAAGTCGTGGGTGTGAACCCGGACCGGATCGCCTTCGCGACGCCACTCGTGGCCGGCGTTCTTGTAGTTGCCGACCAACTCCTTCTTCTTGGTGTCCACGCTGATCACCGGGTCTCCGGCGGCCTGGAAGTCCTTGGCCTGGTCGTTGATATAGCGGAACTGAGCATCGCGGTCCGGGTGTTGGGCACCTTCGATGGTCTTGGCGTTGCCCTGGAGACTGAAGCCCTCCTCGCGCAGCACGGCCGCCACGGTGTCCGCCGAGACCCGGTGCCCCTGCCGGGGCAGCTCGGCAGCCAGTTGCCGGGTCGACTTCGTCGTCCAGCGCAGCGGCGACATCGGGTCCCCGCGTACATCCGGTTCCACTAGCCTCGATCTTGCGTGACGGTCCGCCGACGGAGTCGGTGGACCGTTTTCGTGCTGTGGGCTGAGGCTGGGCAGGTTGAGGGCCCGAGTGTCGTCTC
>NZ_JARGEF010000154.1:0-19794 GCF_033794725.1 Streptomyces sp. ID05-39B
ACGGACTGGCCGCCGCCCGCGCCCGACTGGCCGCCCGCGGACTGCGGTTGATCCTCGACTTCGTGCCCAACCATGTCGCCCCCGACCTCCCCCGGCTCCCCACTCGACGTGGCCGGTGAGCTGTTGGCCCTGCTGCGCGACACGACGACCGAACCGCGGCCCGACACACAGCTGGAGGCCCTGACCCTGGCCGTGGCCGCCGATCTGCCCGTCCTGCTGTGGGGCGAGCCGGGGATCGGCAAGACCGCGGCCCTGACCCAGCTCGCCGAGTCCCTGGACCTGCCGCTGACCACGGTGATCGCCAGCGTGCACGAACCCTCCGACTTCTCTGGCCTGCCCGTCGTGGGGGACGATCCCGGCGTGCAGGGCGTACCGATGGCGCCGCCGGACTGGGCGGTGCGGCTGGTGCGGGCCGGTCGCGGGCTGCTGTTCCTGGACGAACTGTCCACCGCGCCCCCCGCCGTACAGGCCGCCCTGCTCCGGCTCGTGCTCGAGCGCAGGGTCGGCGCCCTGCGACTGCCGCCGGGTGTGCGGATCGTGGCCGCCGCCAACCCGCGGTCCTCCGCGGCCGACGGCTGGGAACTGAGCCCGCCGCTCGCCAACCGCTTCGTCCACCTCCAGTGGACCCACGACCACGATGTCGTCGTACGCGGCCTCGGCGGGACCTGGCCCCGGGCCACCCTGCCCCGGCTCGACCCCGGGAAGGTACGGGAGGCCGTGGACTTCGCCCGGCGCGCGGTGTGCGGGCTGTTGTCCGCCCGCCCCACGCTCGTGCACCGGCTGCCCAGCGGCGAAGCCCGCCGGGGCGGTGCCTGGCCGTCACCGCGCAGCTGGGACATGACGCTGACCCTGATCGCCTTCGCCACCGCCGCCGGCTCCTCGCGGGAGGTGCTGTCCCTGCTGGTCAGGGGGGCCGTCGGGGACGGTCCCGGGCTGGAACTGCTGGCCGGTCTCGACCGGATGGACCTCCCCGACCCCGAGGCGGTCCTCGCCGATCCGACGGGCGTCGACCTGCCCGAGCGGGGGGATCTGCGCCAGGCCGTGCTCGACGCGGCGGTCGACGCGGTCCGCAAGCGCCCGGACAAGTCCCGCTGGGACGCGGCGTGGACGCTGCTGGTCCGGGCGGTGGAGACCGGGGCGCCGGACCTCGTGGTCGTGCCCGCGACGACGCTGGCCTCACTGCGCCAGGGCGACTGGGACGTTCCGGCGACGATCGAACGGCTCGCCGGCGTCGTGTCCCTGTCCCACCGGGCGGACCGGGCGGCGGCCCGCTCGGTACCGGAGGGGGCACGCCGGTGAACCAGGACACCACGGGGACCCTGGACCTCGACAAGCTCTACGCCGCCCGGCTGCACGCCGCGCGGGTCCGTCCCTACCTGGCGACGGCCCTGTTCGCCCTGCACACCGTGGAGTCTCGGGACGTCCCGACGATGGCCGTCGACCAGCACTGGCGGTGCTACGTCTCGCCGTCGTTCGTCGACCGGACGCCGGTGGAGGAACTGGCCGGCGTCTGGGTGCACGAGGTGTCGCACCTGCTGCGCGACCACCACGGCCGCAGCGACCGGGTCGCCCGCCGGCGCGGCCTGACCGGACCCGGGGAACGGCTGCGGATGAACATCGCCGCGGACATGGAGATCAACGACGACGCCTTCGGTGAAGGGCTGCTGCGGCCCGCGGGAGCCGTGCGGCCCCAGTCGCTGGGGCTGTCCCAGGGCGAGCTGATGGAGGACTACCTGCGTCAGTTCCGACTCGGGCCGCGCACGCAGGAGTTGGCCTGGCTGGACTGCGGCAGCGGCGCCGACGGACTCGACCGCGCGTGGGACCTGGGCCCCGACGGCGCCAACGGTCTGAGCGAGCAGCAGCGGGACGCCGTCCGGTTCCGCGTCGCCCAGGGCATCATCGGCCGCCCCGGGCGCGCCCCGAAGAAGTGGCAGCGGTGGGCGGAGGAGGCGTTCCATCCGCCGCAGCCCTGGCGGGAGTTGCTGGGCGCGGCGGTCCGCTCCGCGGCCTCCGGCCCCGGCGTCGGCGAGGACTACACCTACGGCAGGCCCTCGCGGCGCTCGGCAGGAGTGCCCGGAGTCGTCCTGCCCAGCCTGCGGCGCCGACCGCCCCACGTCTCGGTGATCATCGACACCTCGGGGTCGGTCAGCGACGCCGAACTGGGCAGCGCGATCCTCGAAGTCGCCGCGATCGCCCGCGCCGTGGGCGGCCGCCGCGACCTGGTCACGGTGCTGCCGTGCGACGCGTCAGCCCGGATCGTGCACCCGCTCTGCCAGGGCGAGGGCATCCCCCTCATGGGCGGCGGCGGTACGGATCTGCGCACGGGCTTCGCCAAGGCGCTCCGGTCCCCGCCGCGGCCCGACGCCATCGTCGTCCTGACGGACGGTCAGACGCCCTGGCCCACCTCGCGACCGCCGTGCCGGACCGTGGTCGGGCTGTTTCCCCGCAGAGGCGGGGAGGAAGGGTCGTGGAACGAGGACGACCCCGACTACGTGCCGGACACCCCGCCCGCGTGGGCCCGGGTGGTGGAGATCGGCTCGGTGCCTTCGGGGGGAGGTCGCTGAGGTGCCGTGAGTCCGGCGAGGCGTCCGTGACGCCTGCCGGCCCCACCTCCTTGGTGGAGCTACCCCCACCTCCGGTTCGGTAGGCCGCTCCCTCGTTCCCGGGCGGGGAACACGGCATCGTTCAACGCGGCGGAAGTCACACCCGGTTGCAGCTCGACCGAAAGCCAGGCCGCCGACGTGAACCCAGTCCCAGCGGCCCGGGTCCCGCGTCCCGGTCGGGGTCCGGGTCCGGGTCCGGGGTCCCGAGTCCCGAGTCCCGCCCGGAAGGTATCCGCGATGTCGCCCGTCCTGTCGAAGCCGCAGCAGCCGCAGCAGCCACAGTCCGCGCACGAGGTGCTGACCACGGACGGCATCACGGCGACTCCGTCGACGACGCCCGGCCCGCTCGCCTCCTTCGTCCGGTTCGTGGTCTGCGGCGGCGGGGTCGGACTCCTCTCCGGCGCCGCCGTCCCCCTGCTGGCCACGCTGATGCCCTGGGCCCTGGCGAACGCGGTGATCACCGTCGCCTCGACGCTGGTGTGCACCGAGTTGCACGCCCTCTTCACCTTCGGCACCGGGCGACGCGCCGGGTGGCGCCGGCACCTCCAGTCCGCAGGTTCGGCCACGGCTGCCTACGGCGTCACCTGCGCCGCGGTCTTCGGGCTGTACGCGCTCCAGTCGTCGCCCGGCCTGCTCACCCAGCAGGCCGTCTACCTGGGCGCCGCCGCCCTCGCGGGCACGGGACGCTTTCTCGTGCTGCGGCTGTTCGTGTTCGCGGACGGGTCGCGGAAGGGAACGGCCGCGAGCTTTCAGGACGAAGCAGCAGCGGCCCCGGAGCGGGGAACGGCATCGGGCCCGGAGGGGGGAACGGCATCGGGCCCGGAGGGGGGAACGGCATCGGGCCCGCGGGGCGCAAGGGCCCCCGGCCCGGAGGGCGGAACCGCCGTGCCGACAGCTGCCGTACCGTCCGCCCTCACCCGGCCGGTCCTGGCCGTCGCCTGCTGACCCGGCGAACCGCCACCGCCACCGCCACCGCCGCCGCCACCGCCGCCGCGGCGCTGCGGTGTCCGGCCGCCGCGAGGCGTGCGAGGAACGGCACCGCCTCGGCGGTCGCCGCATAGAGCAGGGCCGCCGCCTCCGCGAGGGCGTCGGCGGGGCCGTCAGGCGGTGACTTCGGCCCCTGGGTCCGGCACCGCCATGGCCCAGGCCCCCATGGCCTCCAGGACATCACGCAGTCCCTCACCGAGAGGGGTCAGCTCGTAGACGACGCGCGGCGGGATCTCCGCGTAGGTGGTGCGGGTGACGATGCCGTGCCGTTCGAACTGGCGCAGCCGGCTGGTCAGCGTGTGGGGACTGATGCCGGGCAGGAGCTGGCGAAGCTCGTTGAAGCGCAGAGGGCCGTGAAGCAGCTCGCGCACGATCAGGGTGGCCCACGGGCCGTTGAGCAGGGTGAGGAACCGGGCGACTCCGCACTCGGGCAGACAGGGATCACTCATATTTCTGACCGTATCCCATTAGTGCAGTTGATGTAACTGGTGCATCGCATGCACTAATAGCGCCATGACCTACGTGATTCACGGCGCCACCGGCGCCCAGGGTGCCCCCGTCGTCGCCGCTCTCGCCGCCGCGGCCAAGCCCGTGACCGCCCTGACCCGCAACCCGGACGCCGTCGTCGACGGCGCACGCGTGGTGGCCGCCGACCACTCCTCCACGGAGGAACTGACAGCGGCGTACCGCGACGCCGACGCGGTGTTCATCCACCTGCCGGTCGTCTCCGAGGAGGACCGCCGAACCCATGCGCAGCACATCGTCGCCGCCGTCCGCGCGGCTCGTCCGGCCCGTGTGGTGTTCTCCACCAGCGGCGCACCGATCGACGCCGGCACCGGCGGCGCGGCCGCCATCCTGGCCGGCGGCCTGGCCGACGCCGGGGTGTCCCACGCGGTGATCGCGCCCACGTTCTACCTGGAGAACCTGCTCATGCCGTACGTCGTCGACGCTGTCCGCGAGCGGGGCGTCCTGCCCTACCCGATCCGCGCCGACTTCGCCGCCTCCTGGGCCTCGCACCTGGACATCGCCGACGCCGCCGTCGCCCTGTTCGACCGCCCGGACATCACCGGCGTGGTCACTGTCGGCCAGTACCCGGCGATCACCGGACCGGACCTTGCCGATGCGTTCGGCGCCCACTTCGGCAAGAAGGTGATCTTCGAGCCGATCACCCCCGAGCAGTTCCGCGGCTCTGTCGCGCCCCTGATCGGCGAGGGCCCCGCCGCCGACGTCGCCGCCTTCTACACGGCCATGAGCACGCTTCCCGACCGCTGCATCCCCGTGGAGAACTCCGCTCAGAAGCTGCTCGGTCTCACGCCCCGCACGACGGGCGAGTGGCTGGCCGGCATCGGCCTCTGACCACCATCAGCGGTCGGGCGGGCGGTGGCATCCGCCAGAGCGGCGACATCCGCCAGCTTGGTGGGGGATGCCGCCACCCGCCCCGACACGCCGAGCAGGTTCTGTTTCGCGCCCTCATGGCGTAAGACGTCGTTTCTAAGTACCTGGACGCCTGGCTGAAGGACCGTGCGACAGCGGCTTCCACAGCGACACAGCCCCGCGCACAGTGCGTACGCCGGGACCAGCGAACGGCTGACCCACCGGGAGACGCGCCTCGTCCTCACCATGACCGCGACACTCGCCTTGTGCCACCATCCCGGTCGACAGCCCTTGCGGCACCTGCCAGCAGGTCGGCGGCCACGCCTCGACCTCCGACAACGCCTCCCGCGGCCGGCCCGGCCCGCACACCGCACCACACCTGCCGTGACGAAGGGCCGCACCGCCCGCGCCCGTTGGGTGAGGGTGACCTCTGGGAACAAAGGTGATGAGGGGTCAGCAGGCCCTGCCACATCTCGATCCCGCGGGGCGGAACGTGAGCCTCAGCTCACCGTGGCGAAGACCGCCGCCGGACCGATCGCATCGAGCGTGAAGTCCTCATGCCCGACACGACGCGCGAATTCCGTGAGACCTGCGAACCTGCCGCCAGATCACGTGCTCCGACTGAGTTCTGGCGGAGGGGCGGTACGCGGACATCGAGGTGTGGGAGTTCGGAGGACGGAGGTGATCGCGGGCAGAGGAGAACGCCTGAGGGTTGTCCCGCGCATGATCTCCCAGAGTGCGGAACGGCCCGGGCCTCAGCTGCGGCGGCCCGGACCGACGCCGGCCAGCCCCGTCCCGAGAAGGACGTACGCGGCGAGGGCCAGGACCGGTATGTGCCCGCCTGCCCGGTCGATGTCGTCGGTGAAGTACCCGGACAACCCCAACCAGACCAGCCCACCGACTGCCACCAGCACGGTGTTGCTGGTCTCCCCCATCATCCGCATGCCGGCCCACAGCAGAAGAGGCATGAGAACCCAGGAAGCGGCTGTGGTGAGCAGGAACTCGAAGGAGCCGGAGAACATGGCGTCTCCGCTTTCGGCTGCGCTGTCGCGTGCCCACGTGTAGCCGGAGGACATGAGGGTGTGGCAGGCCGCGGTGGCGGCGGCGACGGTGATGGCGCCCTTGGCGAATCGTATGTACCGCATGGCGGGAATCCTCGCTCTTCGCAGGCCGATGGGCCCCAACACGGTGCGTTGGGGCCCACGGATGTGTGCGGACGGGGACCATGGGTGGTCTGTCCTTCAGGGGCTACAGGGCGCGCTCCAGGGCGTTGGCGTAGAGCCGGGCACCGGAGATCTTCGGGTGGAACGACTTCATCGAGGGGTTGGGCGAATCGTTGTCCGCCTCGGACCGGCCGGTGAGGACGATACCGTTGATCGATTCGGGGTCACCGCAGATGGCTTTGCCTTGGAAGTCCGGCGCGGGGTCCACGAAGGTGGCTCCGACCGACGTCGCGGCGGCCTTCATCTCCTGGCTCAGCTTCGGAGCGACCTCGTCGTTCAGCCACGGCGCCTCCTCGGTTCCGATACCCGGGATGCACTGACCGTTCCCGGACAGGACCGGCGGGTAGCCCACGAGGTAGATCTTGGCCTGCGGCGCACGGACCGCGAGCAGCAGCAGCGAGAGCGGGAGGCCGCAGGCGCCTCGTGGCAGCGCAGCGGGCACGTGTTCGTCACTGTGCAGAGCGAACCGATCGACCCGACCAACCTCACCCGCGCCTTCGCCACGCTCCTCCGCAAGGCCGGCCTCCGCCGCATCCGTTTCCACGACCTCACGCATTCCACCGCGACTCTGCTCCTGGAGCAGGGGGTCGAACTGGTCGTGATCAAGGAACTCTGCGGCCACGCCCACCTCAGCGTCGCCGCCGGCGTCTAGCCCACGTCCGACTCCGCCTTCAACGCGGCGCCATCGACACGCTCAGCACCACACTCGACGGCCCCACGATCACCGAAACGGCCAACGGAGACGGCGACGAAGCGCCGCCCTCGTCCGCTGATGCGATGAAAGGAGCGGGGCCTCCCGGTCCTGCCGGGTGCGCAGGATGCTCGGCTCAGGTGGACGTCCAAACTCGGGAAGGCCCTCGATAAACACACCGTACGACGGTCCGCAGCGGGTGGGAATGGACCTGCACCGGCGGCATTCGGTACTGGTGCGGATGGCATCGGACGGGACGCGGCTGGGCAAGACGGTCCGCTTCGCCAACGATCCGGCCCGGCTCAAGCGGGAGATCGCCAAGGCGGGGCCGGAGGCAAAGGTGGTGCTGGAGGCCACGCTCGGCTGGTACTGGGCGGCCGACGCGCTGACCGAGGCCGGAGCCGAGGTGCATCTGGCCCACCCTTTGGGGGTGAAGGCATTCACCTGCCGGCGGGTGAAGAACGACGAGCGGGACGCCGCAGATCTCGCCGATCTGCTGCGGCCGGGGCGGCTTCCGGAGGCCTGGCTCGCCCCGCCCGGGACGCGGGAGCTTCGGGAGCCGGTGCGCGGCCGGCACAAGCTGGTGAACCTGCGCACCAGCTGCCGCAACCAGGCCCACGGGGTAGTGGTCAAGCTGGCATCGCGGTGCCCATGAGCGACCTGTTCGGCACCGCGGCGCCGCCTTCCTCGACGACCTGCCGCTGCGCGCGGTAAGGGGCGCGCTTGACACGCAGCTCGCCCGGCTCGATCGGCAGATCGCCACCCGGCTCGCCGACCACCCCGGCTACCAGGCGATCCAGACCATCGGCGGGATCGGCCCGGTCCTGGCCGCCGTGTTCACCGCCGAGATCGGCGACGTCACCCGCTTCCCCGACCCGAAGCACCTGTGCTCCTGGGCCGGGCTCACCCCGCGCCACCGCGAGTCGTATCTGAAGGTGGTCCGCGGGCACATCACCAAACAGGGCTCCAAACTGGTGCGCCGGGCGGGACGCCGATGGCGGTGGCGAGGCCGCTCCGCTGACTGATCCCGTCGGCCGTGTGCCGAACCACACCATGCCGCACCGCAGCAGCGACGCGGACGCGGCGGAGGGACGACCGGCAGCCCGAGCGCCGCCACCTCAGCATCACACCTGGTGAACAACACCCACCCACATCCCGCCCCCGGCGGGACCACAGCACACCACCAGGGAATGGGACATCCCCGCTCCCTCGCCTCAGCACACCCTCAACCCGATCAGCAACCAGACGAACCCAAACAAACCGAGCACTTGACCGGCCCCACCCTTTCAGGGATGACGTTGCCGTCAGCGCTGCCGTCAAGGGCAACTTCTGTATCCCGGAAACGCCGCCGGGGAGTAGGTTCGAACCTACTCCCCGGCGGCGTTCATTACTCCACAGACCAGGCATCCCCAAAGCCGCCAGGGAAACCCCTCAGGAATTCCGAGACAGCACCGATGGCTTCAGATTGAGTAACCAGCGAAGATCGCTCAAACAATCCCATCTGGCCACCACAGATCAGTTCGACCTGTTCCGAACCGGCATCAGGCTCCGTCAGCTGAAGAATCTCCCCATCGACCGACTCGCCGGTAACCAGGTAGAGATCTGGACCACCCGCAACCGACAAGTATCGGAATGGCTCGTCTTCCGTCACGGAAATCTCGGTAAATCGATTCCCATCAAGGTCCGCGATGGATCGGATAATCCGCTCCAGTTCAGGATTCTCAACTTCCCAATCGCGAGTCTTGGAGCCGTCCCTGTCGTCTCCTGCCAGCGTAATCACGATACCCTACCCCAACGGCCTTGGCGTGGACGGTCTTCGTACTGCGTTGATTGTAAAGATTCCGGAAGGTGAATGTACCAGCAATTCCTCAACACCTAGGCCACGCATCAGCGACCCGACTCCACCTGTCGCACCACACGATCGGCAGAAGTCGCGATCCACATGGAGAACGGCTCTGGTGCCAGTCGCCCCAACATTCTTCGCCTGCTGGAAAACGTCTGCTTCAGCGTGCGTCTTCGTCTGAGCATTCACCCGTATGTCGACCGGCCGACCATGCGCATTCCTTCCGAAGAAGACCTGTCCGTCGATCTGTAGGCGGGCCGCCGTGAACGCGTCGTCTGCACTACCGCGAGCAGGCATTCCTACACGCGCTCGATAAGACGCGAGTTCGCTCCAACCGCAGTTGTGAACAAGTACCGGCGTAGCCCCCGCCAGCACATAGTATGCGTGGATGTCGTCGATGGTGAGGTCGTGGGTGCGCTGGCGCTTCGTGTAGTGGTGGAGGGCCGTGATCTGGACCTTCACGCCCGCGCTCGTGCGCAGCCACTGGCCCGTTGTCAGGTCGCCGGCCGGGACCCATTCGCGTAGGTCGGGGACCCAGAACGGGTGGGTGTCGGTGGCGACGATGCTCGACAGGGAGTTTCCTGTCGCGACGGTGATCTCCGTGAAGTCCTTGTCGTCCTCGGTCCGGATGGTTTCGAGGACCTTCTTCTCCACGTTTTCGGCATTGTCGCCGGTCTCGACGTCGGTCGTGACGACGGTGTCGCCGACTTCCACGTCCTCGATGTCCTTCGTTTTGCCGTCGGCCATCAAGACCTTGGTGCCGGGCAGGAACGAGTGACACTTTCCGAGGATCCTCGCGATGCCCTTCTCGGCCAGCTTTCCGACGCCGCTGGCGGCGACGCCGCCGACGACGTTGCTGGCGGCGCCCCAGATGGCGCCGTTGGCTTGGGCCGAGAGTTGGCCGGTGACGCTGTCGTCGGCTCCCGGGGTGAGGGCGCTTTTGACGGCTGTGCCGGCTGCACCCGATATCGCACCGCAGCCGGCCACGGCCCCGAATCCGGCACCGCCGGAGACGAAGCCGGCGCCGACGGCAGTGAACGCGCAGCCTGAACCGACGGCGATCTCGGTCCCGATTGCGAGGACCTCGCGGTGCTCAACAGCCCATTCCTTGCCGTCCTCCCAGGCATTGTTGACGCCACACAAGGAGAACCAGCCGCAGTCGTCGTCGGCCTTGTCGCCTCCGCCGTGGTCGCCGCTCGCCGTGCCCCCACTGTTGTTTCCGCCGCCGCTCGCCGTTTCCCCGCCGCCGCCTGAGGAAGACGTCCCGCCGCCGGGGTTGATTGTCCCCGGCCCGCACTCCCTCCAGCCTCCGGTGCACTCGGCCAGGCGGGTGCCCGTCGGGTCGGAGAAGGTGAGCGGGTTCTGGGTGCCGTAGCTGTACCCGTTGAGGGTCTGGGCCTTGTCGGTTTCCAGGAGGGGGTCGACGCTGATGAACTGGCCGATGGTCGCGTCGTATTGCCGGGCTCCGATATGGGTGAGACCGGTCGTCTTGTCGAGTGTCTTGCCGAGGAAGCCCTTGTCGGTTCCCCACGTGCCGACGGATCCGCCGCGGTCCTTACCGAAGGGGCTCATGAAGCGCTTGGTGACCGTCTGCGAGGCGTCGGCCGTGATGCTGAGGCTCTGCGTGCCGTGGTGGTCACCGGCGAGGAACGACAGCTTGTTGACGCCCTGTTCGTTGGAGCGGATGGCGACGACGGCGTCGCCTGCCGTGTAGGTGCGCTGCGCCCAGGCCGCTGCTCCGCCCGCGGGCAGGTGCAGCTCGGTGGCGCCCGCGTACAGGATGCGCTCGCCGTTGTCCGTGCTGCGGATCAGCAGTTCCCCGCTGGCGTCGTAGAGGTACTGGGTCGTCGCCTTCCCCGTCTCGGCGAGTTTCGTGAGACGGCCCTCCGCGGACCAGATGAGGTCCTGCTGGGCAGTGTCCCCGGGGCGCTTGACGGTGTTGCCGGCGGAGTCGTAGTCGTACACCTTGTCCTTGGCCGGGTCGACCGCGCCGCACTCGGACCGAGCGGTCGTGAAACGCAGGGCGTGCGGCTGCTCGTCGGCGTCGTAGCAGTACCTCGTCGTGGAATTGTCGGCGGTGGCGTGCTGTGTCTCCGTCTCCCGCTGGCCCGAGGTGTTGTACGTGTACGAGGTCCAGTACGGGACCGGGCCGGACAACTGGCCGGCGTCGCGGGAGGTCGCGCAGTCCTTGGAGGCGGGGGTCCATGCCTCGGCCAGGCGGCGGTAGCCGTCGTAGGCGAAGCACTGGGTCTCGGGCCGGCTGCTGCCGCCGAGGCTGGTCGGGTCGGCGATCGAGGTGACGTTGCCGGCCTGGTCGAAGGTGTAGTTGAGGTCCTGCAGCATGTACGAGTGGGTCTGGTCCGTGACATTGCTGTTGGTCAGGCGACCGGTGCCCTGCTCGTACGTGTTGGTGACGTAGACCTTCCGGGCATCGGCGCCGCCCAGGCCCAGAGTGAGAGTGCGGACCTGGCCGAGGGCCGTGTAGTCCACGTTCTGGACGTAATCGGTGGTACCCCTGACCGAGGTGAGCTGACCCAGGTCGCCGTAGCCGTACTTGACGGTCTCGGCGGGCAGTCCGCCGAGGGCGGGCGCGGAGACGGTGTCCGTGGTTCCGTCGATGCGGTACGTCGTCGTGTACGTCAGTTTGCCGTTCGGGACGGACGCGGTGATCGGGTCGCCCGCGGGCAGTGTGAGTTCCGTCGCCGTGGGACGTTTGAGCTCGTCGTAGGCGGTGACCGACTTGGTGTAGGCGTCCCCTGTCTCACCGCCTACATAGCGGGTGGAGGCGGCCGGGAGCCCTTTGTAGGACGTCGCGTCGTAGGTCTGCTTGGTGAGCAGGTTCTCGGGCTTCCGTTCCCCGGACCACGTCGCGGTGGGCCGACCGATCACGTCGTAGGCCGTGCTGACGCTCTTCCCGCCGGTGGTGGTCTTCACCGGCCGGTCGAGGAGGTCGTAGTCGGTGGTGGTCAGGCCCTTGTCCGGGTCGATGGCGTTCTTCTGACGGCCGAACAGGTCGTAGGCGTAGGTCCAGGAGGAGCCGTCGGGGCCGGTGATCTTCTGCTGTTTGCCGTCCAGGGTGTAGGTGAACGCCGTCGCGGCGTACGGCGTGGAGAGCATGCCTCCGTACTGGGCGTCCGTCGGGCTGGTGCCCGCGTACTGCCGTGTCTCGGTGGTCTGGCCCCTGACATCGGTGATTGTTCGCGCGGCGGACCCGCCGGCGGGGGCAGTGGTGGCGACCGAGTCACCGGTGTAGGTGGTGGTGGTCTTCTGCTTCTCCACGCCCAGGACGAGCAGGGTGCTGGAGGTTGCCCGCTGGGCGCCGTCGTAGGTGGTCAGCGTCTGTGCGGGTGCCTCACCGTATTCGGCGCGGGTGTAGGTGCCGTTGGGCGTGCTGGTGTTGTCGAAGATGTCCGCGTACGTCTCGTGGGCGAGGCCCCGTGAGTCGTAGCGCGTGTCGGTGAGGAGCCTGCCTCCTTGCGGGGTCGGCTGCTGGGCCTGCAAGGATCGCAGCAGCGAGTCGTAGATCGCGTAGCTGGTCTTGTAGGTCTGGCCGTCGGCCTTCAGAGTGGAGCTGGAGACCCAGGACGGACCGGTGTTGCTGAGGTTGTACGCGAACTTGCTGTTCGGGCTCTGCGAGCTGCGGTCGCGGTTGGGCATCCAGACGTCCGTCGCGCGGCCGAGCGCGTCGTAGGCGATCTCCGTCTTCTTCAGGTTCGCGTCGTAGATGCGCAGGGGCAGTCCACGGCGCGGGTCGACGAAGGTGACGTTCTGGTGGCCCACGGCGTTGGCCTGGAGCGTCCGCGTCAGCGGCCCCGCGGTGGCGGGCGTGTAGGCCGTGGTGGTCGACTTCAGGTCGGCGTTGGTGACCTTGGTCGGCCGGCCGAGCACGTCGTAGGCCGTGGTGGTGCCCTTTTCCCAGGTGACCGAGCCGGCCGTGCCGTAGGCCGCGGCCCGGCCGACCCAGGTGGGAAGGCCTGTGGTCGGCTGCATCGTCGGGGTCCATGTGAGGCCGTCGTAGGCCGTCGCCTTGTCGGACAGGACGTTGCCACGGGTGCCGTTGGCGGCTTCCAGCTTCAGGTCTGTTTCGGCGAACGTGCAGCCGAGGGCGACGGTGCGCACGCGTGAGACCAGGTTCTTCAGTCCGACGGTGTCGTTGTCGGCGTACCAGGTCTGCGTGCACGTCTCGTCACCGCTCTTGGCGGCGTCACCGGTGTCGAGGACCTTGACGGGCCGGCCCTCGGCGTCGAACTCCACGGTGTCGGCGGCAGTGGACCGCCAGTTCTGCGAGGCCGTGAGATAGGTGTACGAGGCGGTCTTCTTCGTACGGACGAAGCGGGCCACGTGGTCGCCGGCGTCGGGCACGTCGGTCTGGCGGACCGTCTCCTTCGACCAGGGCGCAGTGCTGGTGGCCGAGATCGGGGTGGTGCCGTCGTAGGTGACCTGTTCCAGTTGGGTGCCGCTGAACTCGTCGCTGTCCTTGAGGGCGGCCAGACCGATCGCGGGCTCGGTCAGTGGGGCGATCGAGACGGACTTGGTGGTGCCGTCCTTGTTGGGGTCGCCGTCCATGCCCTGCATGTACAGCGAGACCGTCCTCGACCGCGCCGGGGCGTTGCGGGAGCCCTTGTAGACGGTGACCTGACGGTGGCCACGCCAGTCGGACCAGGTCCGTTCCGCCTTGGGCACGAATGGGTCGTCGTCGTAGTGCCAGGCCGCGCCGCTGTACGTGTACTCGTTCTCGACGGCGTCGTTGTGGCCGGCGGGATCGGTGGTGCCCACGGCGAGGACGCGGTACTTGTGGAACCAGTCGACGGATGCGTCCTGCGCTCCGTTGACGTTCCAGAACCGCGGGTAGCAGCTGCGGGTGTTGGTGTCCTGTGGTGCGGTGAGCACCTGGCTGCGGACGCACTCGGGCGCGGACAGGTTCACCGTGGTGATGGCGCCTGTCTCGGAGGTGATGGTGGAGATACGCGGCCGGGTCATGGGCAGGATGTCGTCCGTGCCGTCCACCCTGTTCGGCCGCATCTGATAGGTGAACGAGAGGGGCTGCGCCGTGATGGCGGTGCCCGCCTTCGCGGTCCGCTTGATCGACTGGAGCGTCAGCACCTGGTCGGACGTGTCGCCGATGTCGCCGCCGTCGAGGAACTGCTGGGTGAAGGCCCAGGTGTCGACCGGGTCGTAGGCGCTGGTCGCCGCGTTCCAGGAGAAGGTGTTGACGCCGGTGAGGCGCTTACGGGTGAAGAACGACGGAGACTGGGTGAGGCATTCGGTGGAGTCCTTGGCGCAGATGGCGTCGAAGGGCACGTCGGGCCAGTTGTCGGCGGTGTCCTTGGTGAGGGACGTGCAGTCCGCCGCTGTGCACCGCTCGGCGTAGTCGAAGGTGACCTTGGCGTCGGCCTTGTCGGTGAAGAGCTCGCCCTTGCGCAGACCGTAGGTGATCTCTTTCAGACGGCCGCTGCGCACGTACTCCGCGTCGGCCTTGGTCGCCTTGTTCTTCTTGTAGTAGTTCGTGTCCTTGTCGTACCAGTACGTGGATGCGTTGCCGCGGGTGTCCACGACGGAGTCGAGGTTCCAGCGCCAGGCCTGGGTGACGGCCCGCTCGGCGAAGGTACTGCCCGCCGTGTAGCCGGGCTCCCCTTGGTCGTCGCCGAAGACGGGAACGGTCCAGGTGGAGTTGGTGCGCTGGGTGGTGGCGCCGTCGAGCTTGTCCTGGCCGAAGACGTACGTGGTGCCGTCACTCGTGACGACCTTCCAGTACTCGCCGTTGTCATCACCGTTGGTGGCGCCGGTCAGCCGGGTCACCGTCGAGGAGTCGTCGTTCTCCAGCTTCCACACGTCGGCCGTCGAGGTCTTCACCAGCCGGGAGGACTTGCCGTTCAGTACGAGACGTGCGTTGTCATACGCCCAGCAGCGGTCGCTGATGTCCTTCTGGCCGTCGTCGTCGCAGCTCCTGTAGGAGCGCTCGATGTAGGACTCGGTGAGGGTGAAGCCCTCGCCGACGGAGGTGGGCTGGTTGTTGGTGGTGGCGGTACGGCCGTCCACGCTGCCGGAGTCGTACGAGATGCTCGGAGTCGGAGCGGGTCCGGCCGCGGCGGGCGGCATCGAGAGGTTGTACGTCCAGGCGAACGCGCCGGAGCTGCTGCCCGCCGCCCAGGAGGACGAGGAGGTGAGCGGGGTGGCGCTGTAGTCGCCCGTGCCCTTCGCCGACTGACCGCCGCCCGAGGCCGTCAGGGCCATGACAGCGGAACCGCTGGCAGAGCCGAGCTGCGGCGAGGGGCCGCCGGTCCTGGCGGGAAGGGCGACCTCGGCGGATACCGCCCGCTCAGCGGCGTCGTTGTGCGATCCGAGCGGAGTCTGGACCCGGCACTGCGCCTTGTCGGGCGTGGTCAGGGCGCACTCCGGGAGCCGGACGAGCTGGAGCCGTCCGGACCAGCTGCCGCCGACGGCGGAGGCGAAGGCCTCGTAGTCGACGCCGATGCGGGCCTTGCCCGCGACCTCGGCACCGGCTGTGAGGACCACACCGGTGATGCCCAGCCGGTCCGCCACACCCTGGTCGAGAACGGTGACGGTGGCGTCCGTGCCCTTGGCGAGAGCGTCTTTGCCCTGCACGGGGGTGAGAGTGACCGGCAGGCCGCCGGGCGAAGCCGCGATCGAGCTGCCTCCCAGCGTCAGATCGACGGAGTCCGCCTTGGGCCAAGCGTCGCCCTGCTTCTGCTCGGTGACGCCGCGCCGGGCCTGGGCGGCGTTGCCCCGCTGCTCGTTGGTCACGCGCTCGCGGGCCGCCTTCGCCCCGAGGCCGGTGACCGGCTTGACCTTGCTGACTCGCTGCGCGGGCGGTTGGGGACGCCCGAGCCCGCCCTTCGCACCGTCGGCTGCCGCGACCGGCGTGAGACCGAGCGGCACGGACAGCGCCACGGCGAGGGACAGCGCCAGGAGCGCTCGGTGGCGCCTGCGGCGGGACCTCCCCTGCCGTGTGTCCGAACTACCTATGCCGAATACCACAGATGCTCTTCCCGTCCTTCGCACAGGTGTGACGGCGTGCGTCACGTGTGGAAATTGCTTCGGGCGTCGTCCGCCCGTGACAGGGCCGGGCCGGGCGGCACTGCGCGTGCGGTGCCGCCCGGCCCGACCGGCCGGCTCGGATCAGGAACCGACCTGTGCCTGGATCTGGTTCTCGTTGTTCATGGCACCGGCCCAGACCCGTACGCCGGTGACCTTGGCCGGCAGGTAGTGCTTGTACGCCGCGCCGGACATGCCCTTGCCGACCGCGATCTCGCCCGTGCCGCTCTGGGCGGAGTACTGCTGCCATTCGGCGTCCTGCTTGTTGACGACCCGGAGCGCGATCTTGCCGCTCTGAGCGTCGAAGATGCCGGTCAGGCGAACCCCTGTGTCGAGAACGGCTTCCTTTTCCGACTGGACGCCGGTGAAGGTGGATCCGTCGGCGTTCAGCCGTCCGAAGAACCAGTAGCCGACCGGCACGGTCACCTCGACCATCTCCACGTCGTCGAATACCGACCTGCTGCTGGTCCGCTTGAACCACAACCCCCAGGAGGAGCCGTCCGCCGTCCGCTCCCCGACGACCTGGCCGATGTAGCCGTCAGGCTTGTTGTTGATCTCGGCGCGGTCCAAAGACACCTGCGTCGACACCGTGAACGAGCCCTTGTTGTCGATGATCGGACCGGCGGCAGCAGCAGCGTCCTGCCCGCCATTGAGGACGATTTTCCCTGCGCTGACGGCCGCTTCGCCTTGCAGCGTCAGCGAGCGGCCGTAGCCCGAGGTGTCCGCGACGGTGGTGACGCCGTCCTCGACACCGCCGGCGGACCAGTCGGCGACGAGTTCCACGCCCGTCATGCCGCCGGGCAGGAGCAGTCGGGCCTCGTCGGCGACCTCGGAGTCGATGAGGGCCCGCTGCCATGCCGCGACCTCGTCGATGGAGCCCTTCCAGTAGTCGTAGTAGGCACCACGCCACCAGGCGCGGCCGAACTGCAGGCGGCCGGTCGACGTCCAGGACGGGACGACGGTGTCCGTGCCCTGAAGCTCACCGTTGACGTACAGCTTGATGAGCTTGGTGTCGTTGTCGTACACGGCGGCCAGGTGCGTCCACACGTCAACGACCGCCGGCTGCTTGGACTGGACGATCTGGTTGCTGATGTCACCGTCCGTCGCGTCCTTCGGAGAGGTGCGCAGCTCCCACTTCTTGGAGTCGGCCCGGTAGCCCAGGTAGAAGGCGCTGTACCAGCCGCCGCTCAAAGCAGGGTCCTGGCCGAGAGTTGTCGCGTTGCGGCTGCCGTCCGTCAGACGCACCCACGCGGAGACGGTGTACGACGATCCGGTGCCCAGGACCGCACCGTTCGTGGCGGCGTACCCGGTGGCGCCGTCAAGGGCCAGGCCCTTGTCGATCACGTTCTCCTCCAGGGGCAGGCCCTGGGCGTCATGGGTGATCTTTCCGCGGCGGCCACTGTCGTCACGGGCGGCCGGCCCGGTGAGCACGGCGTCGGAGGCGCCGCCAGTGGGGGCGCTGTCCAGGGCTGTGCCGTCGGCCTCGTCGAAGTGCCAGCGGCCGACGGGGGCGTCGCCCTTGGCGACCTTGAGCTGAGCCCCCCTGGGGGCGCCCGGACGTCCGAGGACGTCCTTCGCCCGTACTTCGAGGACGTACGTGCCCTCCGCCGGCGGCTTGATGCTGGCCGTGAGGACGCCAGGGGCGAGGGTGGTCCAAGTGGTGGCTGGCGTCCCCGTGTCGCTTGCTTCGCCCAGACGGTACTCGTACTGCTTGATGTTGGTATCCCCTGCGGCGGGGCCGAATGTGAAGCTGCCGACCACGCCGGGCGCACCGGCCGCCGGGCAGTTGTCGGGAAGGCACTCGATGTACGGGCCGTTGAACGTGACGGTGGGCTGCTTGGGCGCGGTCGGGTCTACCTTGAAGTAGCACCAGGTGACGTAGCCCGAGGACTGCGAGTAGGCGCCGTTGTCGTAGAAGGCCTGGGTGAGCGAGCTGTAGCGGTGCAGCGGCCCTTCCTTCAGGGCGCTGGTGCTCGGCCACGAGGTGGTCACCTTGACGTTGTCGCCGACGAAGCCCGTTCCGGAGGGAGCGGCGATGCCTGAGCCGGACCAAGTGCCGTCCGCGGCCTGCGACTCGATGCGCAACCACGCCTTCAGTCTGGCCCCGCTCTCACCGCCGGCCGCTGTCTGCGGCGTGGAGTTCAGCGTCGGCGTCGGATCGGAGACGATGGCCGGATCCGCGGCGTTGGTGCTGCACAGCGCCGTGCCGGATCCACCGACGATACCGACGCCCGTCGGCTTGGCCGGGTAGGCGACATAGCTGACCCGGAGCACGGCGTCGTTCCGGAAGCGCTTCCAAGCGGCCGCGTCGCTCTCATCGTGGGCACGGATTTCAAGCGTCAGCCGGGAGAACCTGCCTGCCGCGAAATCCTGCACGGTCGGGGTGAGGTTCTCGTTCGGCTCGTCCGCGGCGTCGTTGAACTCAATGGGGGCGTCGGGGGAGTCGGGATCGCACAGCGAGCCGCGTCCGGCGGACACGTACCGGTCGACCAGCCAGTCCAACTCCTTGGGACGGGTTGTCCACGTCGTCGTGGAGGAGATGTTGTCAGTACGGACCAGGTCGACCCAGCGGGGATCGCACTGGAAGGCCCACGGCTCGGTCACCGCGAAGGTGGCGTCGAGGACGCGCTTGCCCTTGAGACTGTCGGGCGCGAACTCGAAGTAGAGCCGCTGGACGTAGCCCGGGCCGCAGTAGTAACCGTTCCACGAGCCGCACTTGCCGGCGCCCTGGCCGACGTTGTCGGTGCCGTTGCCCCAGCCGTACGACTCGTACCCGTCGGACCTGAGCAGCGTGCGCTCGGACTCGCCCCAGGTGACAGTCGGATCGATGAAGATCGGGTAGGCGTCGGCCGCGGTACCGGTCAGCATGTCCGCGTCCGGGACGACGGACAGCGAGTCCTGGGTCACCCTGACGTCCATGCGGGAAACGTTGTCGCCCTGGCCCGGCTCCAGGCCGGTCCCCGAGGCTGCCTGCTCAGACGGATCGCTGGGCGTGGGCTGCGCGTCGCTGGCGGTCTGCTTCATGAGCTGCGGACCGGTACCGGTGTCGGAGGTGGTGTCCGTGGTGGCGGCCCTTCCCGCGGAGTCCCACATCTGGGCGGGCGGGGATCGGAAAACGGTGTTGCCGTTGCCGTCGACGGCGGCGAGGTTGCCTGCGGCGCCCTTACGGACTGCGAGACCTTCGGTCTTCAAATCGAAGGTGAGCTCCTTGAGCGCCGGGTTCGCGGCTGCCTGGGGCGTCTTGACGACGAGGACCTGCTGGAAGCTCTCGACGGTTGCCGTGAGCTTGAGGTCGACATCCGGCAGAACGTTGCGGTAGACCGCGTTCGCCCCGTCGAGTTCCGGCGCGGGGAGGTCCGCCTTCCAGTCCAGCTCGAGAGAGTTCCCACGAGCGGCGATCTTGACGAGAGGTTCGTCGTCCGCTCCGCCGGAGAAGATCATCTCGGCCGATGCCGCCCTCGGGCCGACCGTTCCGTCGGCGCGGTGCTCCAGCGTGGCGTCCGGGATCTGCCAGCCGCCACCGGGCTTGGCTACGCGGATCGGCACCGAGTGCTGTTCCAGCGTGAAGGTGAACCCGTCGGGATTGGCGAACACGCTCGTGCGCTCGCTCCGCTCCCCCTGCACCTCGACACGCTGGCCTAATTCCTTGGCCTGCTCCAGTGCACGGTGCGCTTCATCGAGCGCGGACGCGTCCGCAGCTGGCACGGTGGCCTGCGCCACTGGGACAGGAACCACCAGCCCGACCGTCATAGCCGACAGAGCGACCACCGCACTTCGGGCATACCGAAGTACCCCCCGTCTCTTCACAATCCCCACCCCTGTGTAGCGCAAACGTTCACAGACGGGGTTACTCAACGGCGTGATCCACTGTTGCGTCAAGGGAAAAGGGGGCGGCCTGGAACGTACTGATCCGTCCGTCTAACCTCGCGCTTTCACGAGGTGGGGCGTCCGAGGCTTGATCAAATAAGCGGAGAGTGCTCCTGACCTGCAACGATGGGACTTGTCGAGGGTCCTGTT
>NZ_JARGEF010000155.1:0-19792 GCF_033794725.1 Streptomyces sp. ID05-39B
GCCCCGAGCAGCCCCACCGCGGAGCCCGCGACCGCGCCCTGGAACGCCGACTGCACCCACT
Organism: Streptomyces sp. ID05-39B; assembly: GCF_033794725.1. Taxonomy (NCBI): domain Bacteria; kingdom Bacillati; phylum Actinomycetota; class Actinomycetes; order Kitasatosporales; family Streptomycetaceae; genus Streptomyces; species Streptomyces sp. ID05-39B. The sequence continues at coordinate 62 of NZ_JARGEF010000155.1, forward strand.
ACTCCGGCAACGGCCGCACCCGCCGGGGCGACACCGGCAAACGCGTTCTCCAGGTCCAGTGCATGCTCTCCAAGCGCGGCTACGGCATCGGTGACAGCGGCGCCGACGGCGTCTTCGGCTCCGGCACGGAAACCGCCGTACGCGGTTTCCAGAGCGACAGGGGCCTGACGGTCGACGGCATCGTCGGCCACGGCACCTGGACGGCCCTGCGCGGCGAAGACTGACGCCGCTCCCCGCTCGAGGCCGTGTCAGGACGCAACCGGCCAGGACCGCTTACGTCCAGCCAATGCCTCTTCTCACGCCACTGACCTGCGGCAAAAGTAGTTCTTGCCACCGGGCGCACCACCCGCGGGCTCGACCAGATCCGCGACCGGCTGACGCTGCTCACCCGTGAGGTCACCGAGGAGTTCCTGGCTTTCGCGCCGGGTGGGCCGCAGACCGCCGAGAACATGGCAGCGTCCCGGCCACTCAACGAGGACCTCCTCGGCCGCGGTGTACGCATGCGGACCATCTACCTCGACAGCGTCCGCGCCAACCGGCCCACCGTCGAACACGCCACCTGGCCGGCCGGTCTGGGCGGTCTGGTCCGCACGGTCCCGTCGCTGCCCACTCGCATGATCATCATGGACCGGCGGATCGCCATGATCCCCGTCAGCGGTGATGACAGCGCCGCGGGAGCGGTCCTCCTGACCGGGCACGGCACGCTCACCGCGCTGTGTGCGCTCTTCGAGACCACCTGGGACGGCGCCCAGCCGCTCGGCGAGGTCGCCCCCACAGACCCCCACGGCCTCACCGGCCAGCAGGCGACCACGCTGCGTCTGCTGGCCGAGGGCCACACCGACGAGACGATCGCCAAGCGGCTCGGCGTCTCGCACCGCACGGCCCGGCGGATCGCCTCCGAACTGATGGACCGCCTCAACGCCCGCAGCCGCTTCGAGGCCGGCGTACGCGCCGTCCAGCAGGGCTGGCTTCCTCCCTGCCCGTGACCCGACAGCCCCCGGTTCGTGGCCAGGCAGGGCGCGGGTGGCTCGGCTCAGCCGCGCGGCGCTCGGCTCAGCCGCGGGTCGCTTAGCTCAGCCGCGGGTCGCTCCGTTCAGCCGCGGGTGGCTCGGCTCAGCCGCAGGTCGCTCGGAGCTCACCGATCCCGCGTCCGCCGCCGTCGGCGGCACCGTCACCGACGTGCTTTTCTACGGCCACGACGCGATGGTCACGGTGACGGTCGACGGCTTGGACCACCCCGTGGACATCCGCGCCCCCGGCCCCCTCGCCGTACAGCCCGGTGAGCGCACCGGCATCCGGGTCGGAGGGAAGGCCGTACTGCACCCGTGAAGCCTCGGCGCTGCTGTGAGGTTCCTGTCGCCTTCCTGTACGGAAGCTGTCGATGTGCCGTAAGTACAGTCATGTGACTGGTTTTCCCAGTGACGCGGCCCACATTGAACGTTAAAGCTGTTGGAGCCGCCACCGCACTCCGGTGCCGCGGCCCCGCACCTCCGCACCTCCGCACCTCCGCACCTCCGCACCTCCGCACCTCCGCACCTCCGCACCTCCGCACCTCCGCACCTCCGCACGATGCTCGACATATCGACGCACGTCCGCGTTCAGTCGCCCGAGGCATCTTCCCCCCACAGCCAGGAGGTCTGTGAAGCATGCCCCTGAGCCATCTGTCCCTCCAAGACAGGGCCCTGTTCTGGCAGTTCGGCCAAGGTCCTGACGTCCCCGTCCCCGACCCCCTCGTCCACCACGCCGTCGAACGGCAGGCCGCTGCCGCGCCCGACGCCGTCGCCGCCGAGCACCAGGGCACGACGATCACGTACGGCGAGCTGAACCGTCGTGCCGACCGGCTCGCGGCCAGACTCCTACGGGCGGGCGTACGGCCCGGCGATCACGTCGGCCTCTTCGTACGCCGCTCCATCCCGATGCTCGTCGGACTGCTCGGCACGCTGAAGGCCGGCGCCGCGTACGTCCCGCAGGACATCGGCCTCACGCCCACCGCCCAGCTGCGGCACGTCATCCGCACCGCCGGAACCCGGGTCGTCCTCACCCAGTCGGAGCACACGCTGCGGGTGCCTCCGCCTGACACCGGACACCGGCTGATCACCCTGGACGACGACGATCTCACCAGCCTCCCCACGGAAGGGCAGGTCCATCCCGGGCGGCCCGTACGCCCCTCACGCCCCGTACGCCCGGACGACGGGTGCTACGTCCTGTTCACCTCCGGCACGACCGGCAAGCCCAACGGGGTGAAGGTCACCCACCGCAACGTCGCGAACATCCTCCTCACCGAGCCCGGCGACCTGGGCATCCGCCCCGGTGACCGGGTCGCCCAGCTCCTCAACATCGCCTTCGACATGGCCGCCTGGGAGATCCTCGGCTGTCTCGCCCACGGCGGCACGCTCGTCGTCCGCGGCAAGGACGTCGCGACGGCGGCCCGTACGGCGGACGTGCTGATCGCGACGCCGACGGTGCTGTCCGGGATCGACCCGGCCGGCTGCCCCCGTGTACGGACGGTGGCGGTCGCGGGCGAGCCGTGCCCGCGCCCGCTCGCGGACGCCTGGGCGCGGCGTTCCGCATTCCACAACTCCTGCGGGCCCACGGAGACGACGATCGTCAACACGATGCGCCGGCACCACGTGGACGACGTACTGCTCACGATCGGCCGCCCCACCCCCAACAACACGGTGTACGTCCTTGATGAGCACCGGCGTGCGCTGCCCATCGGTGAGGTCGGCGAGATGTGGGCCGGCGGCGACTGCGTATCGGCGGGCTACTTGGACAACGAGGCGCTGAACGCCGAGCGGTACGCCCCCGACCCCTTCCTCGGCGGCGAACACCGCATGTTCCGTACCCGCGACCTCGGCCGCTGGACGCCGGACGGCGAACTCGAGCATCTGGGCCGTACCGACGACCAGGTCAAGGTCCGCGGCTTCCGCGTGGAACTCGACTCCGTCTCCTCGGTGCTGGAGTCGGTGGCGGGCTGCTCGCGCGCCGTCACGCTCAAGCGGGACGCCCGCAGCCTGATCTCCTTCGTCTGCCCGGCCGACGTCGACCCGGACACGGCCCGGCGCGCGGTGGCCGACGTACTGCCGTACTACTGCGTGCCGGCCACTGTCCTCCCGGTGGCCGCGCTGCCGGAGACGGACCGGGGCAAGGTCGACCGGGCGGCACTGCTGCGGCTGGCGGCGGAGCGGGAGGAGGCCGCACGGGCGGTGCCGGTTCCTGGCGAGGGGGCACCCCTGCTGCCGGTGTCGGCGGTGCGAGAGGGGGCCGCCTGATGACGCCGTCCGTCGAGGCGGGAGGCACGACGCACGCTCTCGCCGAACTCCCTCCGCTCACGTCCGCGCCCCGTCGCCTCCTCAAGCACCCCCGCCTGATGCACTACAACCGCCTGGCGGCCCTGGTAATACTGGCCAACATCGCTTTCATGACGGCGAGTTGGGCACCGGACGCCGAAACCATCGGCTACGCGTCCCTCGTGAACCTCGCGCTCGCGGTGGTCGTACGGCAGCAGTACGTCGTCAACCTCTTCTTCCGGCTGGCGACCTGGGCTCCCACGAGCTGGCCGCTGAAGGCGCGGTGGACGCTCGGCAAGGTGTACCACTTCGGCGGACTGCACGTGGGCGGGGCACTGGCCGGAGCGGCGTGGTTCCTGGCGGGGGCGGTCCTCGCGACCGTCGACGGCACCAACCCGCCGCTGGTCTCCGTGAGTTGGGTGCTCGTCGCCCTGCTCGTCGTCATCGTCGCCACCGCCCTGCCGCCCTTCCGCTCCCGCTTCCACGACCACTTCGAGAAGGTCCACCGCTTCGGCGGCTGGAGCGCCCTCGCACTGTTCTGGACGCATACGCTGCTGGGCGCGCAGGGGCCGGTCGCCCTCGGCGTGCTGGCCGTGGCCACCTTCAGCGTCGCCCTGCCCTGGCTGCGGCTGCGCAAGGTGGACGTACGGATCGAACGACCCTCCACGCACGTCGCGTTGGCCCGTTTCGACCACGGCGTGACCCCCTTCGCGGGGTCGTCCACCGCCATCAGCCGCAGCCCGCTCACCGAGTGGCACTCCTTCGCCAACGTGCCCTCACCCGGCGAACCCGGCTTCCGGCTGACCATCTCCCGCGCGGGCGACTGGACGGGCTCGTTCATCGACGACGCGCCCGCGAGGGTCTGGGTCAAGGGCATCACCACGGCCGGGGTCGCCAATATCGAGACCCTGTTCAGCAAGGTGATCTACGTCGCCACCGGCAGCGGTATCGGTCCCTGCCTGCCGCATCTACTGGCCGCCGAGGTGCCCTCACGGCTCGTGTGGGCGACGCGCGACCCCCGCAGGACCTATGGCGACGGCCTGGTCGACGAGATCCTCGCCGTCCAGCCGGACGCACTGGTCTGGGACACCTCGCAGCACGGCAAACCGGACATGGTGCGGCTCGCGTTCACCGCGTACCGCGACTTCGGTGCCGAAGCTGTCATCTGCATCTCCAACAGAAAGCTGACCTGGCAGGTCGTTCACGGTCTCGAACGGCGGGGCATTCCCGCGTACGGCGCGATCTGGGACTCGTGAGAGGCCATCAGGAAAGAAGGGAGATCAAGGAGAGCCGATGAACACCCTCAAGATCGAACGTCATGACCGCGTGGTCACCGTACGACTCCACCGGCCGCACGTCCTGAACGCCCTCAGCAGCGAGCTGCTGGCCGAACTCCTCGACATACTGGGCCCGTTGGACCAGGACCCGGACGTCGGCTGCTTCGTCGTCACCGGTTCGGAGAAGGTCTTCGCGGCCGGTGCCGACATCAAGGAGATGGCCGGGAAGTCGGCCGTGGACATGGCCGCGGAGGACTACTTCGCGGGCTGGGAGGAGTTCGCCGGATTGCGAACGCCGAAGATCGCGGCGGTCAACGGCTACGCGCTGGGCGGTGGCTGCGAACTCGCGATGATGTGCGACCTGATCATCGCGGGCGAGTCGGCGGTCTTCGGCCAGCCGGAGATCAAGCTCGGCGTGATCCCCGGCATCGGCGGCACCCAGCGGCTCACCCGCCTGGTCGGCCGTGCCAAGGCCATGGACCTGATCCTCACGGGCCGCACGATGGACGCCCGCGAGGCGCAGGCCTCGGGCCTGGTGTCACGGGTGGTCCCGGACGACCGCGTCCTCACCGAGGCCACGGAAGCCGCCGCGGCCGTCGCCTCCTACGGCCGCCCGGCCGTCACGGCCGCCCGCGAGTCGGTCGACCGGGCCCTGGAGACCGGTCTGCGCGACGGGCTCCTTTTCGAACGGCGCGTGTTCCACGCACTGTTCGCGACGGAGGACCAGAGGGAGGGGATGAGCGCGTTCATGGAGAAGAGGGCGCCTGTGTTCAAGGGGCGCTGACGGGGTCAGTCGACCCGGTGAGCGGGGCGGTGGACGGGGTCTCGGTCCGCCGCCCCGCGTCATGTGCGGGTGGTCGGTCCGGATCCCGTGGGGGACAGGGCCGGGGTCGGATCAGGGCGCTGCCGGATGTCCGGGGCACCCTCGAGCGAGGTCGTCGAAACATGACGAAGTCGGGGACGAGGACGACAGGAGCGACAGGAGCGGCGGGGACGGTGGGCGGGATCGGTGGGGTAGCGGCGGGCGGAGAGTGCGGCCGGTCGCGTTCGGTGGACAGCCGGCGTGGCCGTGGACCAGCGCCGGTACCAGCACGGTCGGCAGGGGCTTCTTCGGCAATCAGCTCGCCGTCCCGCCGCTCGCCGAACCCGGCCGGGACGACGTGGACGGCACTGACGGGCCGGTTCGCGACGGTCGGGAAGGGCCACCGGGTCGGACCACCGGACGCCTGCGGAGCCGGTGGTCGACAGGACGCGCACGCGGGACATCGACGTGCGGCCGTGACGACGGGCCGAGGTCTGGCTGCCCACGATGAGGTCGAGGACCCCGTCCTCGGAGAGGGTGATCAGGCGGCCCTCGGGGGATCGCCGGTCGCCCCGGACCGAGGCGACCGCGTCCGGCGGTACGACGAGGTCGAAGAGGGCTCCGTAGCGGATCCGCAGAGAGCCGTCGGGGCGTACGACGTGCGGTCATGCCGGACAACAAGTCCCTTGTCTGCGTCGCCTGCGGCGCGGTCACGGTGCTCGGCCCGGGTGAGCTGGGCATGCACCCTGGCTCCGGCACCGCCGTGTGCGCGAGCTCATCAATATACAATCGATCATGTATATTGATATACGCCGCAGTGTGCATGAGGAGGCCATCTTGAGCCGCACCGTGATCGACCTCGACGACGAGGCACTGGAAGAAGCCGCCAAGGAACTCGGCACCACCACCAAGCGCGACACCATCAACACCGCCCTGCGCGAGGTCACCGCCCGCTACCGGCGCCTGCGCGCGCTCGAAGACTCCCGGCAACTGGTGACCGACGGAGCCCTGGACATCGACATTCTCCTGGACAAGAACCAGTACCGGCCGTGACCGTCGCCGACTACCTCATCGACACCTCCGCCCTCGCCCGCGTCCTGCTCCGCCAGACCACGGCTGAGTGGGACGACAGGATCGGCGCCGGCCTCGTCTCGATCTGCGACATCACGGAACTCGAGGTCCTCTACTCCGCCCGCTCAGCCGCGGACCGCGCGCGACTGAAGGCTGCACTCGACGCCCACTACGTGTGGTGCCCCATGCCTGACGGCATCTACCGCCGCTCCCGCATCGTCCAGGAACAACTGACCACCAAAGGGGAACACCGCAGTGCGGGCCCCGTCGATCTCCTGGTGGCCGCCGCCGCGGAAGAAGCAGGCCTCACCCTGCTCCACTGCGACCGCGACTTCGAAACCATTGCTCGCACGACGGGGCAGCCGGTCCGCATGATCGACCTCAGGCAGTAGCGTCCGCGCGGTCGCACGGACGGGCGCCAGGCCTCTCGCCGACCGCCCACCTGAGGCTGTATCACGGCGATGCCCCCACTGCCGGACGGCCCTCGTTCCGCGCCCTCGCGCCGGCCCCGCGGACCGAGTCGCCCTTGCCGACACCGAGTCCGGGGCGCGGCACGCGTACCGGCAGGCCAGGGTCCCGGCTCAGCTGTCGACCGCTGTTGGCTACTGGTAGGACCGGCCGCGCTCGCCGCTATTCGTTGTCGGTCGAGTCACCCATACGTGTAGCTGCTCCCGGAGGGCGACGTATTGGGGTCCTTGCAGCGTGAACTGGTGGTCCGGGGTTCAGGATCCGGTGCGATAGCGGGCGAGCATGAGGGCGACGGCTTCGTCCACGATCGCGGTGTCGGTGGGGTCGGGCGGGACGAAGTCGGTGCGTACGAGCTGGGGCCACAGGAACTGGCCGCAGATCATGCCGAGGAACTGTTCGGCCACTGCGGATGCGGGCTGGTGGTTCGCGGACTACACGCCGGCGTCGCGCCCGACGCACTCAAGGAGTTGGTCGCGGCAGCCGCTCGGCGACCAGGTCGTAGGAATCCTCGACCGCGTCGGTGACCAGCCGCTCGGTGATGCCGGGGCCAGGCCCGAGCGAGACCCAGTGGCGTTTGTCGAGGTAGCGGCCCGGTGTGATCGAGGCGTAGCCGCGTACGTGCGCGCGGGCGTGTTCGGGTTCGCACTTGACCGTGATGATCTGGTCGTCCGGGTCGTCGGTGACGATCAGGAACACCTTGCCCGCGACCTTGTACACGTCGAGTCTGGGGGTGAAGGGGTATCCGTGGCTGACGTCGGGAAGGGCGAGGGCCGCCTGGCGGGCGGTGTCCTGGAGCCGGTCACCGGCCGCGCTCACCGGGCCGCCCGCGTGCCGGTGCCGTAAGTGTGCGGGTCGACGGGCCGCTCGGCCCTGGGCAGGTGAGCGACCACGAGCCGGTAGGAGTCGGTGACGAGCTCCCTGACGAGCTCCTCGTCGACACCCTCCCCGCCCTCCAGGGTGATCCAGTGCTTCTTGTTCATGTGATAGCCGGGGGTGATGTGGCGGTACTGCTCCCGCAGGGCGTGGGCCTCGCCGGGGTCCGCCTTGAGGATCACGACGGGACGCCCTGGGACCTCGGTCATCAGCATGAACACCTTGCCGCGCACCTTGAAAACCTCCCAGTCGTCACCGAAGGGATGCTCAAGCTGGGCTCCGGGAAGCGTCTCGGCGCAGGCGGCGGCGGTCTTGTGCAGGGTCGTTTCGTTCACGAACGTTTCCTTCATCGGGTGAGCGCAGGCTGGGCGTCCCATGACGCGAGTGGCGCGCCGCGCGGTCGTGGCGGCGCCTCCCACTCTCTCCCCGAGACCGACATAAGGCGCAGTAGGCTGCGGACACATGATGGTCGACAAGCGACACCCCGGCCCAAGCGGACAGGCTGAACCGGCCGCGGTTCCGCTGTACGGTTTCCAGCCCCCGGTCGGTACTCCGTACGGCCTTGAGGTGAACACCATCGAGGACTTCTTCGCCCAGCACGACGACTGGCCGTGGAACCCGCCCCGTCCGGTCCGCGCCACCTTCCACTACCTGATCGCGGTCACCGAGGGCGAGCTGCGGCACGACGTCGACCACGTCACGCGGACCATCGCCCCCGGCCAGTGGCTGTGGGTGCGTCCCGGACACACGCTGTGCTTTCATCCGCCCGGCTCCGCCCGCGGCCCGTTCGTCCTGTTCGAACCGGACGTCCTGCGGCCCGACATCGCCCGTCTGCTGGCCCCGCTCACCGCGCACGACGCCCCGGCCGTGCTCAGCCCGCGCCCCGACGAAACCGCCTGGCTCCAGCAGACGGCGCTCCAACTCCTGGACGAACACCGCGCACTCGGGCACCGCCCCCTCGACATCCACCACGCCCTGCGCCGCAGCCTGCTCGAATCGCTGCTGCTGCGCCTGACCAACGTCCCGGACATCACCCCCACCGGCACGGCCACGGCCGGCACGGGCCGCTCCGACCGGTACGGACGCTTCCTGGACGCCCTGGAACTGCACTTCCGGGAGCTGCACCAAGCCGCGGACTACGCCGAGCTGCTCGACTGCTCGGTCCGCACCCTGAGCCGTGCCGCCCGGGACGCCACCGGCAAGGGGGTACGTGAACTCATCGACGGGCGGCGCCTCCTGGAAGCCCGGCGCCTGCTGGGAAGCGCCCGGTGGGATGCCCGGACGGTGGCCGTCCACCTCGGCTTCACCGACCCCGCGAACTTCGGCCGCTTCTTCCGCGACCGCACCGGCCTCACCCCGGCCGCCTTCGCTGCCCGCGAGGCGAGGACCGGCGCGTGACGCAAACGCGGCGGAGGCGCCTTGCCCGTCAGGAGGAGACGGCTGCCTTCGCGGTCTGCGTCAACGCCCAGGTCGGGTTGAGGTACTCGCTGCGCACGATGTGCGGGTCGGAGCAGATGGACGACAGCCACGCCACGGTCTTCTCCTTGCCGACGACGATGTTCTCGAGGATCGGGTCGAAGGAGCTCACCTCGTCCGCGAAGCCGTCCAGGTAGCCGCCCGGGTCGCCGACGCTGAAGCGTTCGTTGTACGACTTCTCCAGCTCGATGATGGTCTTGCTGACTTCTTCCTTGTTGACGCCCACGGCGTCCCCCCCTTCTTTGTGCATGCCCCAGCCGGTGCCTGTCGGCGAACCAGGGGATGTGGCTCCTTCAGTCGTCCAGAACGACGACGTGCTTGCCCGGCGTGGCACCGGATTCGAGGTCGGCCTGGGCGTCTCGGACTTGTTCCAGGCCGTGGTAGACCCTCGCGACCGGGACGTTGAGGCGTCCCGCGGCGATGGCCTGGAGCTGGTGGGCGAAGACGTCGGCCGGGAGGTCGGCGGCCTGACCGCCGTAGGAGGTCAGGCGTACCCCGAAGGGGATCATGAACGGGGTGAAGTCCGGGATGGACCACTGGCCTGCCAGGGCTCCGGTGAAGCAGACGGTGCCGTGCCGGCGGACGGCGTTGAGGGTGTCGGCGAGGACCGAGCAGCCCACCAGCTCCAGTGCGGCGTCGACGCCGTCCGGGATCAGCTCGCGCACCTGGTCGGCGAGACTGCCGTTGTCGACGAGAGGATGGTCGACGCCCGCGGCCCGCAGTTCCCCGGCCCGGCCGGCGCTGCGGGTGGTGGAGATGACGGTGGCGCCGAGGTCCTTCGCGATGGTGGCCGCGCTCAGCCCGACCGTGGAGGTGCCGCCGCGGATCAGCAGCGTCTGCCCGGCTTTGAGGTCCAGGCCGCGGGTCAGGGATCCGTAGGCGGTCTGGAACATCTCGGGCAGGGCGCCGACGACGTCCCACGGCAGGCTCGTCTCGAACGGAATGACCTGCCCGGCGGGGACGGTGACGTACTGGGCGTACGCGCCGTCGTACGAGCGGCCCATGCCGCCCATCATCGTGGCCACCTGCTGTCCCGGCCGCAGCCCGCTGTCCTCGTCGGCCTCGTCGACCACGCCGACGCCCTCGATGCCGGGCACACGCGGATAGGTGACCACCGCGTCCGACTCGCCCTTGCGGGTGGTGACCTCGGACTCGTTGACGCCGAACGCCTTCACCCTGACCCGCACCCAGCCGGGCTCGCGGACGGGCACCGGCACATTGTTGATCTCCAGTGCATCGAGGCCGCCGGGCCGGGTGACGACGACGGCCCGCATCGTCGCCGGTGCAGCGTCGGCGCCTGCTGTCGGTTGGCTCATACCGAGTACCTCACTCCGTGTCGTCGTCCCCTGCGCTGTTCCGTATCGCCCGTCGGCCGTCAGGGGCGGGCGATGCCTTCCCAGAGGTCGAGGACCTGCTGGTAGTGGGCGGTGCCCTCGAAAGGAGAGTTGCCGACGGTTTCCGCGGCGGGCCGGTCTGTGACAGCGGGCCACAGCCGGGTCTGCTCACCGGTGGCGAAGTCGAGGACGATGTCGCGGATCCGCGTGTCACGCTCGGCCTGTTCGGCGCTGCGGCCCGGCTGTTCCTGCCCGACGAGGGCGTACATCTCGGTGCCGTGCACAGCGGGGGCGCCCTCGGCGGGCCCGATCATCAGGAGATGGGCGTTGCCGCCCGCGGCGGCGTGCGCCAGGGCGCCGCGGGCGGCAGGGAGCGCGAAGAGGTAGTCGGCCATGACCGCGGCGCGGACCTCGGCCGGGGTGCGGCCGCCCTGGTCGTAGGCGTCGACGATCTTCTGCGCGCGGGAGCGGGAAATACGCCACCCCGCGACCTCGTCGACGACGCGGTCGACGGTGCCCGGGTCGAAGCGGTCGAGGTCGTTCGCCACCCACCAGCCCATGTCGTCACTCGCCATGCTCAGCAGCACGTCGACATCGCGGTGCGCGCCCGAGGCCAGGACGTCCATGGGATGGGCGTGCACCACCGCGCCCGGCTGCCCGATGTCCAGGACGACGCCGGTGGCCTTGTTGTCCACCCCGCCGCGGACCCCGAGGTCCGTCGGGGCGACCTTCCGCAGGGCGTCCCTCAGGGAGACCGCGTCGAGGTCGAGCAGCTTCTCCGGGTTGTCCGCTACGCCGAGTTCGGTGACGAACCGGTGCGCGAGCTCCTCGGCCCACCAGGCCGGGACGCTGCGAGCGGGCCCGCCGGAGAACCCGGCCAGACGCCGGTACAGGCCGTCGGCGGAGGAGGCGCCGAGCAGACCGAAGGTGGAATAGGCGCCGGCGCTGTGGCCGTAGACCGTGACCTGGTCGGGGTCGCCGCCGAAGTGGGCGATCTTCCGCTTGACCCAGTTCAGCGCGGCGATGACGTCCTGCAGGAAAAGGTTGCTGGCCTCGGCGAGCCGCCCGCCGTATTGCGAGAGCGAGAGCGCGCCCAGGGCGCCGAGCCGGTAGTTGACCGACACACCCACCACGCGCCCCGACGCGGCGAGTCCGGCGGCGTTCGACGTGATCTGTGTGTTCGCGCCGAACTCGAATCCGCCGCCATGGACGTACACCGCCACCGGCAAAGCCTTGCCGGCCGGCTCCTCGGGAGCCCACACGTTCAGGTTCAGACAGTCCTCGCCCATCCCGCTGTCCGCTTCGAGCCAATCGCCGCTGTCGGGCTGGAAAGAGACGACGCCCTTGCGGTCATAAGGGCGGTCCGGATCGAAATCCGCGACCACGGGCCGGCGGTACCGCTCGGCGGTGGCGTACGGGATCCCCCACCAGGACCGCACCCCTGGTGCAGTCGGAGCCTTGGGCGCGGTAGCGGTAATGACATGTCCTTCCAGCGCGGTTCGGGTGCTTCGCGCCGCGTGTCGGCGGCTGGTTGCGAGCGGTGACGTCTCCCATCGTTTCCTGGGATCCGACAAAGCGCCCGGGGAGTGGCGGTCACCCGGTGGTCAGCAGGTGACACTTCGGCAACAAGATCCCGGTGCAGGCCGTGAACTTCTCTCAGCAGGCTGACGGCCGGATCGTCGGCGAACGGGGCCGGCCTGACCTCCCGCAAGAGGTCGGTCTCCTCTTCTTGATCCGGCGTCTTCGCGCGAACAGCGCCCGCTGCGGTGAGAGCCCTACTCCCTTGTCACCGAGACTCGTAGGGGGTGTGGTGTTGCGGTGCTGAGGCGGTCGAGGGAGATGCGCAGGAGGCGGCGCCCCTGGCCCGGATGGCTGCCGCCGGTCGGCAGGGCGGCCTGGCTCAGGGAGCCGCTGAACAGGACCAGCCCCTCGGCGGTGAGATCGGGGCGCAGCAGGCCGTCGTTCGTCACGAACCTCGCCCGGCTCGCGATCGCGGTCGGCCGACGTCCTACTGTCCAGATCCCGCGGTCCCCAGACCCTGGCAGAGACGGTGGCCGAGCTCGGCCGGCGAGCCCGCGCCGCGACACCCGAGGAGTCGGCCCACGCCGGTGACCGGGTCGTGGCGAGCATCCCGCCGGCTCCCTACCGGGAACTTTCCCGCCGTCGCACTGTCCGGCAAGGTCGTGCTCGACATCGGAGCGTCCGTGACGCGCCGTACGACGAACCTGACGACGGCCGCGTCGGCCTTGTCGAGCCACGCCACGTCGTCGGCGATCACCAGCAGCACGCGCTCGGCGGCCCCGGGCAGCGGACCAGGTCTCGCCTCAGCGGTAGGCGTCGCTGCCCCGGGACGAACGGGATGAGCAGGAAGACCGGCGGCTGTATGTGCGGGAGCCGCCCAGCCCGGCCGCTCCCGCCCCGCCTGTCGGTCCTCTCTGGGCCGTTTCCAGTACGGGCTGGTTTCGCGTCCCCACTCGGACCGCACCCCGTTCGGGCTGTGTCCGTACCCCGCCGGCCAGGCAGAGCCGCCCACTCGATGGTTCCCGGGCAGCACTTCTGAATCCTCGTGTCCAGCCAGCGTCCAGAATCCGGCGCCCAAGCCGCGTACACGCCACCCGCGGAAACCTGCCCCAGCATCGGAACACAACATCTGCGCAGGTGAGAGCGATGTGAACTCATACCGGCCACAATGGAGCCGAACTCACGAGCAGCGGATTCAGTCCGTTCAGGCAAAGTTGACGGCCCGACACCCAAAAATGAACGTTTCCGCAGGTCAGAAGCCTGCACAGGTGGGGCGGGTGGGACTCGAACCCACGGCCGGCGGATTATGAGTCCGCTGCTCTAACCGGCTGAGCTACCGCCCCATAGCGGCGTGTCGCGTACACGTGTGCGCGCCGTCTGCCGCAGCATAGCCGCTCATACGATCTCACGCTCCGCCTGGTCCGACGCCGCTGACCATGAGGACCGCGCTGCGACCTGCGCGGTTCCCGGCGACATGAAAAAGGACCCCTAAGGGTCCTCGATCACGATGCTCCCCCGACTGGACTCGAACCAGTAACCTGCCGGTTAACAGCCGGCTGCTCTGCCAATTGAGCTACGGAGGACCGAGCTCCCCCGACTGGACTCGAACCAGTAACCTGCCGGTTAACAGCCGGCTGCTCTGCCAATTGAGCTACGGAGGAATGCCTCGTTTGCATCGAACGCCCCCACCTGGGTATTCGCCAGGGGGCGGACGCTGTCTGCGACACATACATTAGCGCAAGCAGGGGGGTGCTCCGCCAATCGGTTCCCCTCAGGCACCGATGCCCTACCGCAGACCTACACGAGGGAAGGGTGGCCGTCATGCGCTACCGGCTCACATTCGTCGTCGGACTCGCCCTTGGCTACGTGCTCGGCACGAAGGCCGGGCGGGAGCGCTACGAACAGTTGAAGAAGTCCGCCCAGCAGGTCGCGCAGAACCCCGCCGTGCGCAACACGGCGGAATCGGCGGCGCAGCAGAGCCGCCAGTTCGCGGGCAAGGCGTACCACGCGGTCAGTGACAAGGTCGGTGACCGGATGCCCGAGTCCGTCGCGGGCCGGGTCCGGTCCCTGCGGGAGCGGTCCGCGCACAGCGACGGATCGGACGACTGGGGCACCAGTCATAGGTGAGGCGGGCCGGGCCGACGCGGTCACCCCCCGCGGTGCGGCAGAATTTTGGCCATGGGGATAGTCGCCGGGTTGGACAGTTCGCCCGAATTCACTCGCATCGTCGTCTGCGACGCGGACACAGGGGCCGTGCTCAGGCAGGGCTATGCGCCGCATCCGGTGGAGGGTTTTGACGGTGCCGGCCGTCCTTCCGACGTGGATCCGCAGGCCTGGCTGCTCTCCCTCGGGGAGGCGGCCGGCGGCGGACTGCTGGAAGGCGTGCAGGCCATCGGCGTGTCGGCGCAGCAGAACGCGATCGTGCCGCTCGACGCGCAGGGCAACACCGTGCGCCCTGCCATGGTCGGCGGCGACAAGCGCGCGCAGGTCGCGGCTGCCGATCTGATCGACGCGCTCGGGGGGCGCGAGGCGTGGGCGCAGGCGGTCGGCAGCGTGCCGCAGGCCGCTCAGCCGGTGACCAAGCTGCGCTGGATGGCGAAGAACGAGCCCGACGCGGCTCTGCGCACCGCCGTGCTGCTCCAGGCCCACGACTGGCTCGTGTGGCAGTTGCTGGGGCGGCCGGTGCGCCGTACCACCGACCGGGGCGGCGCTTCCGGAACCGGTTACTGGTCGGCGGCCATCGGCGGCTACCGGCCCGAGCTGGTGGAGCTGGCGCTCGGTCACCAGGTCATGCTGCCCGAGGTGATCGGGCCCTCCGACGCGGCCGGTACGACCCCGGAGGGCCTGCTGATCTCGGCCGGCACCGGCGAGACGATGGCCGCCGCGTTCGGGCTGGGCATCGGTCTCGGGGACGCGGTCGTGTCGCTGGGCGCCTCCGGGTCCGTGATGGCCGTACACCGTGAGGCTCTCATCGACCAGATCGGGATGATCACCTCTCTGGCGGACGCGACCGGCATGCATCTGCCGGTCGTCACCACGCTGAACGCCGTACGGACCCTGCGCGGGGCCACCGACCTGCTCGGGGTGGCCGATCTGGAGGCGCTGTCCGATCTGGCGATGAAGTCGACCCCGGGGTCGCACGGGCTGGTGCTGCTGCCCTATCTGGAGGGTGAGCGCACGCCGAACCTGCCGCACACCGCCGGCACCCTGACGGGTCTGCGGCGCGAGTCGATGAAGCCGGAGCATTTCGCCCGTGCGGCGTTCGAGGGCATGCTGTGCGGGCTCGCGGACGCGCTGGACGTGCTGCGCGGCCGGGGCGTGGAGGTGCGGCGGATCTTCCTGCTGGGTGCGGCGGCCGAGCTGCCGGCCGTGCAGGCCGCGGCGCCCGCGCTGTTCGGGGTCCAGGTCGTCGTACCGCAGCCCGCGGACTACGCGGCGATCGGGGCTGCGCGGCAGGCGGCCTGGGCGCTCGGGGTGTCGCAGGGCACGCTCGATCCGCGGCAGCCGCCCGCCTGGCCGGGTCCGGCGGCGCAGGTGCTGGACCCGGGCGACGAGCTGGCCGTGGGGCAGGCGGTGCGGCAGCAGTACGTGTCGGTGCGGGAGCAGACGCATCCGACGGCGTTCCGCTCGTAGGCCGCAGGCTTCTCATAGCACAACGCTGTCGGCTTAATCGGTTGAGGTAACACCGGTGGAGTGTCGGACGATAGGGGCCAGGGGCAACCAATGCCCCTGGGCCTGTCTGACAATTCCCGTCTGCCACGCGACGCCATGCACGCCCTCTCGCCGCACCGGGCGCAGACCCCAGTACGTCCAGTACGAGGGTCTACGCCCGGCGCTTCGAGAGCACGCACCTGACGCCGCGCGGCCGCCCTCCGGGCGACGACGGGAATCGTCAGACAGGCCCTAGCCCCGCCGACTCCGAGAGACGTAGCGTGCTCATACGACTTCTGCGGACCTATCTCAGGCCCTACAAGAAACCCATCGCCCTGCTGGTGCTTCTCCAGCTCCTCCAGACCTGCGCCACGCTCTACCTGCCCACGCTGAACGCCGACATCATCGACGACGGCGTCGTCAACGGTGACACCGGTTACATCCTTTCCTACGGCGCCGTCATGATCGGCATCTCGCTGGTGCAGGTCGTCTGCAACATCGGTGCCGTGTACTACGGCGCCCGGACGGCTTCGGCGCTCGGCCGGGACATGCGGGCGGCCGTCTTCGACCGGGTGCAGTCCTTCTCGGCCCGCGAGGTCGGCCAGTTCGGCGCCCCCTCCCTGATCACCAGGACCACGAACGACGTCCAGCAGATCCAGATGCTGGCGCTGATGACGTTCACGCTGATGGTGTCGGCGCCGATCATGTGCGTGGGCGGCATCGTGATGGCCCTCGGCCTGGATGTGCCGCTCTCCGGGATCCTGGTCGCCGTGGTGCCGGTGCTGGGCATCTGCGTGACGCTGATCGTGCGGGGGCTGCGGCCGCTGTTCCGGTCCATGCAGACGCGGCTGGACACGGTGAACCGGGTGCTGCGCGAGCAGATCACCGGCAACCGCGTCATCCGCGCGTTCGTCCGCGACGGCTACGAGGAGGAGCGTTTCCGCAAGGCCAACACCGACCTCACCGACATCTCGCTGAAGGCCGGCAACCTGCTCGCGCTGATGTTCCCCGTGGTCATGACCACCGTGAACCTGTCGTCGATCGCGGTGGTGTGGTTCGGCGCCCACCGGATCGACAGCGGCGAGATGCAGATCGGCGACCTGACCGCGTTCCTCGCCTACCTGATGCAGATCGTCATGTCCGTGATGATGGCCACCTTCATGTTCATGATGGTGCCGCGCGCCGAGGTGTGCGCCGAGCGCGTCCAGGAGGTCCTGGACACCGAGTCCAGCGTCGTCCTGCCGAAGGCGCCGGTGCGCGAGCTTCGGCGCCACGGCCATCTGGAGATCCGGGGGGCCGGCTTCGGCTACCCGGGCGCCGAGGAACCCGTGCTCAGGGGCGTCGACCTGGTGGCGCGGCCCGGTGAGACGACCGCCGTCATCGGCTCGACCGGCAGTGGGAAGTCCACGCTGCTCGGGCTGGTCCCCCGGCTGTTCGACGCCACCGACGGGCAGGTCCTCGTCGACGGCGTCGAGGTGGCGCATCTCGACGCGGCGCTCCTCGCCAGGACCGTGGGGCTCGTGCCGCAGAAGCCGTACCTGTTCGCCGGTACGGTCGCCACCAACCTGCGGTACGGCAATCCGGACGCGACGGACGAGGAGCTGTGGCACGCGCTGGAGGTGGCGCAGGCCGAGGCGTTCGTGCGGAAGCTTGAGGGCGGGCTGAACGCCCCGATCGCTCAGGGCGGCACCAATGTGTCCGGCGGTCAGCGCCAGCGGCTCGCCATCGCCCGCACGCTCGTGCAGCGCCCGGAGATCTACCTGTTCGACGACTCCTTCTCCGCCCTCGACTACGCCACCGACGCGGCGCTCAGGGCGGCCCTCGGCCGGGAGACCGCCGAGGCGACCGTCGTCATCGTCGCCCAGCGGGTGGCCACCATCCGCGAGGCGGACCGGATCGTCGTCCTCGACGAGGGCCGGGTCGTGGGCGAGGGCACCCATCAGGAACTGATGGCGGACAACGAGACCTACCGCGAGATCGTTCTCTCGCAGCTCACGGAAGCGGAGGCTGCCTGATGGCCGGGCCCATGGGGCGCATGATGGCCGGGACCGGGCCGGAGAGCCGCACGCTGGACTTCAAGGTGTCCGGCCGGCGGCTGCTCGGCCACTTCAAACCCGAGCGGCTCACCCTCTACGCGATGCTGTTCTGCGTCGTCCTGAGCGTGGGCCTCAACGTGATCGGTCCGAAGATCCTCGGCCGGGCCACCGACCTGGTCTTCGCCGGCATCGTCGGGCGGGAGATGCCGGCCGGGTCGTCCAAGGACCAGGTCCTGGACTCGATGCGCGAGCGCGGTGACGACGATGTCGCCGACATGCTGCGCGGCACCGACTTCACCCCCGGCCAGGGCATCGACTTCGACTCCGTCGGCCGGGTCCTGCTGTTCGCCCTCGTGGTGTTCGTGGTCGCGGGCCTGCTCATGGCGGTGGCGACCCGGCTGGTCAACCGGGCGGTCAACCGCACGATGTACCGGATGCGCGAGGACGTGCAGACGAAGCTGTCGCGGCTGCCGCTGTCGTACTTCGACAAGCGCCAGCGTGGCGAGGTGCTGTCGCGGGCGACCAACGACATCGACAACATCGGGCAGACGCTCCAGCAGTCGCTGGGCCAGCTCGTGAACTCGCTGCTCAGCATCGTCGGCGTCCTGGCGATGATGTTCTGGGTGTCGTGGATCCTCGCGCTGGTCGCGCTGGTCACCGTGCCGCTGTCGGCGGTCGTCGCCGCGCGCGTGGGCAAGCGGTCGCAGCCGCACTTCGTGCAGCAGTGGCGCACCACCGGCAAGCTGAACGCGCACATCGAGGAGATGTACACCGGCCACACGCTGGTGAAGGTGTTCGGCCGGCAGGACGAGTCGGCCCGGCAGTTCGCCGAGGAGAACGACGCGCTGTACGAGGCCGGGTTCAAGGCGCAGTTCAACAGCGGGATCATGCAGCCGCTGATGTTCTTCGTGTCGAACCTCAACTATGTGCTGGTCGCCGTGGTCGGCGGGCTGCGGGTCGCCACCGGCTCGCTGTCCATCGGGGACGTGCAGGCGTTCATCCAGTACTCGCGCCAGTTCTCGATGCCGCTGACGCAGGTCGCGTCGATGGCGAACCTGGTGCAGTCGGGCGTCGCCTCGGCCGAGCGGATCTTCGAACTGCTGGACGCGGAGGAGCAGCAGGCGGATCCGGTGCCGGGCGTGCGGCCGGAGGAGCTGCGCGGACGGGTCGCGCTGGAGCACGTGTCCTTCCGCTACGACCCCGACACCCCGCTGATCGAGGACCTCTCGCTGGTCGTCGAACCCGGCCACACGGTCGCCATCGTCGGCCCGACCGGCGCCGGCAAGACCACCCTGGTCAACCTGCTGATGCGGTTCTACGACGTCACGGGCGGGCGGATAACCCTCGACGGCGTCGACATCGCGCGGATGTCCCGTGACGAACTGCGCACCGGCATCGGCATGGTGCTCCAGGACACCTGGCTGTTCGGCGGCACCATCGCGGAGAACATCGCGTACGGCGCCGCGCGCGAGGTCACGCGCGGGGAGATCGAGGAGGCGTCGCGGGCGGCTCACGCCGACCGGTTCATCCGGACCCTTCCCGACGGCTACGACACGGTGATCGACGGCGAGGGCAGCGGGGTGAGCGCCGGTGAGAAGCAGCTGATCACCATCGCGCGGGCGTTCCTGTCCGACCCGGTGATCCTGGTGCTCGACGAGGCGACGAGTTCCGTCGACACCCGTACCGAGGTGCTGATCCAGAAGGCGATGGCGAAGCTGGCGCACGGGCGGACGTCGTTCGTGATCGCGCACCGGCTGTCGACGATCCGGGACGCGGACACGATCCTGGTGATGGAGAACGGCGCGATCGTCGAGCAGGGCACGCACACGGATCTGCTGACGGCCGAGGGGGCGTACGCGCGGCTGTACAAGGCGCAGTTCGTCCAGGCGGTGGCGGAGGTGGACTGACGTTCTCGCCCCCGCCGCCCCTGCC
>NZ_JARGEF010000156.1:0-19603 GCF_033794725.1 Streptomyces sp. ID05-39B
CGGGTGGGGAGGGCGGGGGGTGGGGAAGCAGGCGTATACCCATGGCCGAATCCTGGCGGGCGGGGACCCGCTAGGGCGCCTTCTCGGGGGCCACGCGAGTGAGGGCCCTTCGGGGGACGTACGGGGGGGGTGACGGGGGCAGCGGGAGGGAGCGGCGGCGGGTCCGAGCGGCGAGGGCTCCGCGCGGGGAGTAGGGGTGCTGTTGGCGAATCCCGTCAAGCCCGAGCAATTGACAGATCCAGGACAGAGACACGCTGGAGAACCGGCATTTTGCCGGCCTGTGTCTGCCAATCGGCGTCCGCCCAGCGGATTCGCCGACAGCGTCAGGGAGAAGGAGAGGGACCCCGTCGGTGTCGGCGAGGTCCCTCAGGATTTGTTCGGGTCTGTCCGGGTCCAATCGGCTCGGCCCGGGGCTAGTGGGCCGCAGACTCCCAGTCGGGGCCTGAACCCACCGAGACGTCCAGGGGAGCCCTGAGCTGGACCGCGCCGGCCATCTCGCGGCGCAGCAGTTCCTCCACGGCGGCCCGCTCACCGGGGGCGATCTCCAGGACGATTTCGTCGTGGACCTGGAGGAGCATGCGGGAGCTGAGGCCGGCCTCCCGCAGTGCCGCGTCCACCTTCAGCATGGCGATCTTGACGATGTCCGCCGCCGTGCCCTGGATCGGCGCGTTGAGCGCCATGCGCTCGGCCGCCTCACGGCGCTGCCGGTTGTCGCTGTTGAGGTCGGGAAGGTAACGCCGGCGCCCGAAGAGCGTCGCCGTGTAGCCCGTCGCCCGCGCCTCCTCGACCGCCCGGCGCAGATAGTCCCGTACGCCGCCGAAGCGCTCGAAGTAGGCGTCCATCAGGGCGCGGGCCTCCCCCGCCTCGATGTTCAGCTGCTGGGACAGGCCGAACGCCGACAGCCCGTACGCCAGTCCGTACGACATCGCCTTGATCTTGCGGCGCATTTCCGCGTCCACGGCGTCCCGCTCGACGCCGAAGACCTGGGAGGCGGCCGTGGTGTGCAGGTCCTCGCCGGAGGTGAACGCCTCGATGAGGCCCTCGTCCTCGGAGAGGTGGGCCATCACCCGCAGTTCGATCTGGCTGTAGTCGGCCGTCATCAGCGACTCGAAGCCCTCGCCGACGACGAACCCGCGCCGGATCGCCCGGCCCTCGTCCGTGCGGACCGGGATGTTCTGGAGGTTCGGGTCCGTGGACGACAGACGGCCGGTCGCGGCGACCGTCTGGTTGAAGGTGGTGTGGATACGGCCGTCGGCGGCGATCGTCTTGATCAGGCCCTCGACGGTGACGCGGAGCTTGGCCTGCTCACGGTGCCGGAGCATGATCACCGGCAGTTCGTTGTCCGTCTGGGCGGCGAGCCAGGCCAGGGCGTCGGCGTCCGTCGTGTAACCGGTCTTGGTCTTCTTCGTCTTCGGCAGGCCCAGCTCGCCGAAGAGGACCTCCTGGAGCTGCTTGGGTGAGCCCAGGTTGAACTCGTGCCCGGCGGCGGCGTGCGCCTCCTTCACGGCCTGCTGGACCGCGCCCGCGAACATCTGCTCCATGGCCTCCAGATGGGCCCGGTCGGCCGCGATGCCGTGTCGCTCCAGGCGGGCGAGGAGGGTGGAGGTGGGCAGCTCCATGTCCTGGAGAAGATCGGCCGCGCCGACCTCTTCCAGCCGGCCCCGGAAGGCATCGCCGAGGTCGAGGATCGCGCGGGCCTGCACCATCAGGGCGTCGGCCTCGGCACTGTCGTCCGCGCCGAAGGCGAGCTGGCCGTCGGCCGCGGCCGGCGGGGCCAGCTCCCGGCCCAGGTACTCCAACGACAGCGCGTCCAGATCGAAGGAACGGCGGCCCGGCTTGACCAGGTAGGCGGCCAGGGCGGTGTCCATGGAGACACCGGCGACGCTCCAGCCGTGCTCGGCGAAGACACGCATGGCGCCCTTGACGTTGTGCAGGACCTTGGGCCGGTCCTCTGCGGCCAGCCAGGCGGCCCAGGTGTTCTCGTCGGTCTCGTCCAGCTCCGACGGGTCGAACCAGGCGGCGGGTCCGCCCGCCGCGGCGAGCGCGACCTCGGCGACCGAGCCGGTGCCCAGGCCCCAGGTGTCCACGGTGGCCACACCGAGGGGCTCGCCGCCGTGCTCGGTGAGCCAGCCGGTCAGCTCGCCCGTGGCCAGGACCGTGCCGTCCAGCGCGACGCCGGGTGCGACGACCGGGGCCGTCTCGGCCTCCTGGGCGCCCGGGTCGACGGCGAGCAGCCGCTCGCGCAGCGACGGGTTCCGGATCTCCAGGGTGTCCAGGATCATCGCCACGGCCGTGCGGTCGTACGGGGCGCGCTCCAGGCCGAGGACCGTGCCGGGCAGCTCGACGGTGCGGACCATCTCCGTCAGGCGGCGGTTGAGCTTGACGGACTCCAGATGGTCGCGGAGGTTCTGTCCGGCCTTGCCCTTGACCTCGTCGACCCGCTCGACCAGCTCGGCGAACGAACCGAACTGGTTGATCCACTTCGCGGCCGTCTTCTCGCCGACGCCCGGGATGCCCGGGAGGTTGTCGGACGGGTCGCCGCGCAGGGCCGCGAAGTCGGGGTACTGGGCGGGCGTCAGGCCGTACTTCTCGACGACCTTCTCCGGGGTGAAACGGGTCAGCTCGGAGACGCCCTTCGTGGGATACAGCACCGTGGTGTGCTCGCTGACGAGCTGGAAGGAGTCGCGGTCGCCGGTGACGATCAGCACGTCGAAGCCCTCGGCCTCGGCCTGGGTGGCGAGCGTGGCGATCACGTCGTCGGCCTCGAAGCCGTCGATGGCGAACCGCGACACGTGCATCGCGTCGAGGAGCTCGCCGATCAGCTCGACCTGGCCCTTGAACTCGTCCGGGGTCTTGGAGCGGTTCGCCTTGTACTCGGTGAACTCCTCGGACCGCCAGGTCTTGCGGGAGACGTCGAAGGCCACCGCGAAGTGTGTGGGCGCCTCATCACGCAGGGTGTTCGCCAGCATCGACGCGAAGCCGTAGATCGCGTTCGTCGGCTGGCCGGTCGCGGTGGTGAAGTTCTCCGCGGGCAGCGCGAAGAACGCGCGGTAGGCCAGCGAGTGCCCGTCCATGAGCATCAGGCGGGGCCGGTCGGCGCCGGTGGTGTTCTCGGTCTTCTTCGCTGCTGTTTCTGCCACGCCCCCGATCCTGCCACGCCCCACTGACACTCCGGTCCACGCGGGCCTCCGGCGGCTGCGCGGAACCCCGGAGCCGCCTGCCGCGCGCGTGACGGAACGCCGGCGCACGGGCGCCGCAGCGCGAGCGCCGCCGGGCCGCGCTGGATCCGGCGGCGCCGGGCAGCTCGGGCAACGTGCGCGGGCCCACGGACTGCACGGGCAGCGTGCGCGGGCGGCACGGACAGCGCCGTCAGCGGCCCGACGCCGTCGGACCCCGACCGGAGGGCGACGGCGACTCGGCAGGTTCGCCGGGACCGCTGCCGCCCCGGCAGCCCGTCGGGCAAGGCGCACCGGGGTTCCCGGACGTCCCGCCGCAACGCCGCCCACGCGGCCACGCACGGGCCGGGCCCTGCCCGGCGTCCACCGCGAGGTTCGCCACCCCGGCCAGGTCGGCCACCGGTCGCCGCCACCGCTTCCCTCCCCGGCCGTTCCCCGAAACCGGGCCGGCAGCCCGTCGGGCAAGGCGCACCGGGGTTCCCGGACGTCCCGCCGCAACGCCGCCCACGCGGCCACGCACGGGTTGGGCCCGGCCCGGCCCGGCGTCCACCGCGAGGTTCGCCACCCCGGCCGGGTCGGATACCGGGTCTGCCGCGGATGGCCCGCCGCTGGGGTTCCGGTCGCGCGACAACCCGCCGCGCGCCCGTCACGTATCGGGCCACCGCCCCCGCGACCGGTGCTCCGGCCACCGCCCGCCCGCGCATCCTTCCTGTCGGTGGCGCGTGCGAGGATCGGTGGGAGTGGTCACCCGTGTCAGTGAAGGAGCGCCGCGATGGCAACGAAGCCGCCCAAGGCCGACCCCGTTCAGGACGCGCCGCAGGTCGCCGAGCCGAAGCACGCGGCGGCGGGGCTGCCGGCCATCGGGCACACCTTGCGGATGGCGCAGCAGCAGATGGGCGTGAAGCGGACCGCGCTGACGCTGCTGCGCGTCAATCAGAAGGACGGCTTCGACTGTCCGGGCTGCGCCTGGCCGGAGCCGGAGCACCGGCACGCGGCGGAGTTCTGTGAGAACGGCGCGAAGGCGGTGGCCGAGGAGGCGACCCTGCGCCGGGTCACTCCGGAGTTCTTCGCCGCGCACCCGGTCGCCGACCTGGCCGGCCGCAGCGGCTACTGGCTGGGCCAGCAGGGGCGGCTCACGCACCCGATGTACCTGCCCGAGGGCGGTGAGCGCTATGAGCCGGTGTCCTGGGAGCGTGCCTTCGGCATCGTCGCCGAGGAGATGGCCGACCTGGCCTCCCCCGACGAGGCCGTGTTCTACACCTCGGGCCGTACGAGCAACGAGGCCGCGTTCCTGTACCAGCTGTTCGCGCGCGAGTGGGGCACCAACAACCTGCCCGACTGCTCCAACATGTGCCACGAGTCGTCCGGTTCGGCCCTCACGGAGACGATCGGCATCGGCAAGGGAAGCGTCCTGCTGGAGGACCTCCACAAGGCCGACCTGATCATCGTCGCCGGGCAGAACCCGGGTACCAACCATCCGCGCATGCTCTCCGCCCTGGAGAAGGCCAAGGCCAACGGCGCGCGGATCGTGAGCGTGAACCCGCTGCCCGAGGCGGGCCTGGAGCGCTTCAAGAACCCGCAGACCCCGCAGGGCATGCTCAAGGGCGCGGCCCTCACGGATCTCTTCCTCCAGATCCGCATCGGCGGCGACCAGGCTCTGTTCCGTCTGCTCAACAAGCTGATCCTGGAGACGGAGGGCGCGGTCGACGAGGAGTTCGTCACCGAGCACACGCACGGCTACGAGGAGTTCTCCGCGGCCGCCCGGGCCGCCGACTGGGACGAGACGCTCGCCGCGACGGGTCTCACGCGCACGGAGATCGAGGAGGCCCTGCGCATGGTGCTCGCCTCGGAGCGCACCATCGTGTGCTGGGCGATGGGTCTCACCCAGCACAAGCACTCCGTGCCGACCATCCGCGAGGTGGTCAACTTCCTGCTGCTGCGCGGCAACATCGGCCGTCCGGGCGCGGGCGTGTGCCCGGTGCGCGGTCATTCGAACGTGCAGGGCGACCGCACCATGGGCATCTTCGAGCGCCCGGCCCCGGCCTTCCTCGACGCCCTGGAGCGGGAGTTCGGCTTCGCCCCGCCGCGCGAGCACGGCTTCGACGTCGTACGGGCGATCCGGGCGCTGCGGGACGGCGAGGCGAGGGTCTTCTTCGCCATGGGCGGCAACTTCGTGTCGGCCTCCCCCGACACGGAGGTCACCGAGGCGGCGATGCGGCGGGCCCGGCTGACGGTGCACGTGTCGACGAAGCTCAACCGCTCGCACGTCGTCACGGGCGCGCGTGCCCTGATCCTGCCGACGCTCGGCCGTACCGAGCGCGATGTGCAGGGCGGCGGCGAGCAGTTCGTGACCGTCGAGGACTCCATGGGCATGGTGCACGCCTCCCGGGGCCGGCTGGAGCCCGCGGGCGCGCGGCTGCTGTCGGAGCCTGCCATCGTGTGCCGGCTGGCACGCCGGGTGCTGGGCGCGGACAGCCGGGTGCCGTGGGAGGAGTTCGAGAAGGACTACGCGACGATCCGCGACCGCATCGCGCGCGTGATCCCCGGTTTCGAGGACTTCAACGCGCGCGTGGCACACCCGGGCGGCTTCACACTGCCGCACGCCCCGCGCGACGAGCGCCGCTTCCCCACGGCCACCGGCAAGGCCAACTTCACGGCCGCGCCGGTCGAGTTCCCGGAACTGCCCGCCGGTCGCCTGCTGTTGCAGACGCTGCGCTCGCACGACCAGTACAACACCACGATCTACGGTCTGGACGACCGCTACCGGGGCATCAGGAACGGCCGCCGGGTCGTCCTCGTCAACCCGCAGGACGCCGGCACGCTCGGCCTGGCCGACGGTTCGTACGTGGATCTGGTGAGCGAGTGGCGGGACGGGGTGGAGCGGCGGGCGCCCGGCTTCCGGGTGGTGCTCTACCCGACGGCGCGGGGCTGCGCGGCGGCGTACTACCCGGAGACCAACGTCCTGGTGCCGCTGGACGCCACCGCTGACACCAGTAACACCCCGGCCAGCAAGTCCGTCGTGGTCCGTCTGGAACAATCGGCGACCGACTGAGCGTTTGCTCAGGCGGCACGGCCACCCTCCCGGTCAGGCCACCGTCCCGGTCACGGCCACCGTCATGGTCACCGTCCCGGTCACGCCACTGTCACGACGAACGGAGCAGGTCCCGATGGGCGAGCAGCAGCACGTGAAGTTCCCGCAAGAGGTCATCGACGAGTACGCGGCGCTCGGCGTCGACCTGCGCGCCCTCTTCTCCGCCGGGCACCTGGGCACACGCATGGGGGTGCAGATCGTCGAGGCGTCCGCGGAGCGGGTCGTCGGCACGATGCCGGTCGAGGGCAACACCCAGCCCTACGGGCTGCTGCACGGCGGTGCCTCGGCGGTGCTCGCGGAGACGCTCGGTTCGGTCGGCGCGATGCTGCACGGCGGCAGTTCCAAGCTCGCCGTCGGCGTCGACCTGAACTGCACCCACCACCGCGGCGCCCGCTCCGGCCTGGTCACCGGCGTGGCCACGCCCGTGCACCGGGGCCGGTCCACGGCGACGTACGAGATCGTGATCAGCGACGAGGCGGGGAAGCGGGTGTGCACGGCGCGGCTGACGTGTCTGCTGCGGGAGGTGAACCCGGGCGACGCCGCGCCCGCCGCGAGCTGAACCCGTAGAAACCTGGAAACCCCTCCCCCGGCCTCTGCCCGGCTCGGCGGCCACCGCTCCCCCGTTGCCCGCCGGCACCTCCGCGGCCTAGCGTCGGGTCATGGCAACGGGAGGGCCCCTCTGGCCGGGTGCCGCGCGACGGCCCCGCACGGCACGACAGCCCCGCACGGCACGGCGGCCGGGCGCCGCACGACGGCCGAGACCGGGACGACGGCCGAGACCGGGACGACGACCCGGCGCCACGCGCCGAATGCGAACGGCACGGCGGCCCGGCGCCACGCGGCTGCGAACGCCGCGATGGCCCGGCGCCGCACGACGGCTGGGAACGGCCCTCGGGGCGGGCGTCCTGGTGACGGCCTGCGCCGGTTCCGGCGGCGCGGGGGCCGCGAGCAACGCGTCGCCCTCCGCCACGCCCCCGGAGGTGCTGTGCGCCCGGATCGTCGCCCACTGGTCGCGTGAGGTGCTGGACGGGGGCACGTACGGGGACTACCAGTCGATGGGGCTGTCCAACGGCCAGTACGACATCCTGCGGTCGGTCGTGGACGACGCGCGGGCGGCGAAGAAGCGCGAAGGCGCCGGTGCCGCGGACGAGCTGATCGACCGTCAGTCGCGCCAGGGCTGTGCGGCCCGGTACCGCTCCGGCGGCCCGGACGAGGGTCCGTGGCAGTGAGCGGCGGAGTCGGCCCCGTCGAGCCGGGCGAGGGCACGCGCGCGTGGGAGGCCGAGGACGCCCCCGCCAGACGCGTTCGGCGCCGCTCGCCGGCCCTGTTCCAGGGGCGGCACCGTCGCGCCGTGCTCGGGGCGCTGACGGCCGTCCTCCTCCTGACCGCCGGCGGGCTGCTCTGGGCGACCCGGCCGCAGGACCGCCAACAGGCCGCGCCGGAGCCGCCGTTCCCGTCCCAGGTCGTCGACGTCGGCTACCTGGGGCCGCTCCCGGTGCCGCCGGGCACACGGCCGCGGACGTTCGCGCTGGAGCTGCTGCTCAGTGTGGAGTCGGGTCCGCCGGTCACGACGACGCGGCTGGCGCAGCCGTACGCCGGGATCGTTCTGACGTCGGCGCCGCGGGCGCCGTTCCGGACAGCAGCGGGTTCCGCACGCAAGATCGTCATCACGATGCATGTGGCGGATTGCGGAAATGTGCCGGCGGATGCCGGACTGCCTTTCCTGGATGTAACTCTGCGTAATGCACGCGCAATACAGGACCACAGTTTCATCCTTGGCTCCCGCTACGCCCAGGACCTCTCCCAGGCCCTACAAGTCGCCTGTAGCAACGAATCCGGTCATCACCAAAACGCTTGAGACACCTGGAACGATCTGGGTCCGTCCTGCGGATTCTCAGCATGCGGACAGGGCGAATCGGCCTGAATTCCACGGTTCCACCCCCTCAGTACCGCTCTGCATTACCTCGTGTCATAACAAGAGAGTCACATCATGGGCCAGAGCCTCCTCCGCGTTACCTTCACCCGTTTAGAGTCACGGCCAGTCACCGCGCAGCTGAAATACCCCTTCGGCCCCAGCGCTCGACTCGGCCTCTTCCAGGGGGGAGGGCCGCCCAGGGAAAGGACTGGAACGTGCGTCAACGTTCGCTTATCGCCATCACCGCTGCGCTGTCCGCGGGAGCACTCACCCTCACTGCCTGCGGCTCGCGCGACAGCGACGACAAGGGCTCCGACAGCGGCGGCACCACCGTCACCATCGGCGTCGACGCCCCGCTCACCGGCGACCTGTCCGCGCTGGGCCTCGGCATCAAGAACTCTGTCGACCTTGCCGCCAAGACGGCCAACAAGAAGAAGTACGTCGAAGGCGTCACCTTCAAGATCGAGGCGCTCGACGACCAGGCGCAGCCCTCCTCGGGCCAGCAGAACGCCACCAAGCTGGTCGCCGACAAGTCCGTCCTCGGCGTGGTCGGCCCGCTGAACTCCTCCGTCGCCGAGTCGATGCAGAAGGTCTTCGACGACGCCAAGCTGGTCGAGGTCTCCCCGGCCAACACCAACCCGGCGCTCACCCAGGGCACCGACTGGCAGAACTCGAAGAAGCGCGTCTACACCTCGTACTTCCGCACCGCGACCACGGACGCCATCCAGGGCCCGTTCGCCGCCCAGTACCTGTTCAACGATGCGAAGAAGAAGAAGGTCTTCGTCATCGACGACAAGAAGACCTACGGCGCCGGCCTGGCCGCCACCTTCACCGCGGAGTTCAAGAAGCTCGGCGGCGCGGTCGCGGGCACCGAGCACATCAACCCGGACAGCAAGGACTTCTCGGCCATCGCCACGAAGGTCAAGAACTCCGGCGCCGACGTCGTCTACTACGGCGGCGAGTACCCGCAGGCCGGTCCGCTGAGCAAGCAGATCAAGGCCGCGGGCGCCAAGATCCCGGTGGTCGGCGGTGACGGCATCTACAGCGCCGACTTCATCAAGCTGGCCGGCGCCAGCGCCGCCGGCGACCTGGCCACCTCGGTCGGCGCGCCGGTCGAGGAGCTGCCCTCCGCCAAGGAGTTCGTGGCCAACTACAAGGCCGAGAACTACAAGGAGGCCTTCGAGGCCTACGGCGGCTACTCCTACGACTCGGCCTGGGCGATCATCGAGGCCGTGAAGAAGGTCGTCGAGGACAACGACGGCAAGCTTCCGGACGACGCCCGCGCCAAGGTCACCGCCGCCATGCAGAACGTCTCCTTCGACGGTGTGACCGGCAAGGTCGCCTTCGACGAGTTCGGTGACGCCACCAACAAGCAGCTCACCGTGTACGCCGTCGAGAACGGTGCCTGGAAGTCGGTCAAGTCCGGCACCTACACCGGCTGACCCACCCGCATCACATGAGCCGCGCGGGGCGCTGTTCCACTGGCGCCCCGCGCGGACTCACATCCGGACACATCCGTCGAAATCATCCGAACGTCTCGGAGGACATGCGGTGAACGAACTGCCGCAGCAGCTGGTCAACGGCCTGCTACTGGGATCCATGTACGGGCTGGTCGCCATTGGCTACACGATGGTCTACGGCATCGTCCAGCTCATCAACTTCGCCCACGGCGAGATCTTCATGACGGGCGCTTTCGGGGCTCTCTCCGTCTACCTCTGGGTGCTGCCCAACGGCACGACCATGTGGATCGCCCTGCCGCTCATGCTCATCGGCGCCATGCTGGTCGCCTCACTGGTCGCCGTCGGAGCGGAACGATTCGCCTACCGGCCCCTGCGCGGCGCCCCCCGCCTCGCCCCCCTCATCACCGCCATCGGCCTCTCCCTGGCCCTGCAGCAGGCGGTCTGGGCCTGGTACCCGGAGGCCAAGTCGGCCCGCACCTTCCCCCAGATCGAGGGCGGCCCCTTCCACATCGGCGACGTCACGATCCAGACCGGTGACGTCTTCCTGCTCTCCGCCGCCCCCATCAGCATGGCCGTCCTCGCCTACTTCGTCATGAAGACCCGCACCGGACGCGGCATGCAGGCCACCGCGCAGGACCCGGACACCGCCAAACTCATGGGCGTCAACACCGACCGCATCATCGTGGTCGCCTTCGCCCTCGGCGCCGCCTTCGCCGCCATCGGCGGTGTCGCCTACGGCCTCAAGTACGGCCAGATCGACTACCGCATGGGCTTCATCCTCGGCCTCAAGGCCTTCACCGCGGCGGTCCTGGGCGGCATCGGCAACATCTACGGCGCCATGATCGGCGGCGTCGTCCTCGGCATCGCCGAAACCCTCGCCACCGCCTACATCGCCGACATCCCCGGCATGGACCAGTTCGGCAGCCAGTCCTGGGCCGACGTCTGGGCCTTCGTACTTCTCATCCTCGTACTGCTGTTCAGGCCACAGGGCCTGCTCGGCGAGCGCGTCGCGGACAGGGCGTGACACCGATGACCACACAGACCACCGCACCCGGGATCCCGGGCACCCCCGCCTCCAAGACGGCCACCGGCCTCATCGGCATCCCGCCGCACCTCGGCCGCGCCCTCGCCACCGGCGGCGGCGCCCTCACCGTCGTCTCGGCCTTCCTCGCCTGGACCTGGACGTCCGCCTTCCCCGGCGACCTCACCGTCTACGGCTACCCCGGCGGCCTCCAGGTCCTCGCCCTCATCGGCGGCGCCCTCACCACCCTGCTGTGCCTGTCCTCCTACGGCGTGAAGGGGCTGCGCTGGCTCACCCCGGCCGGCGCCGACGGCGCGATCAAGTTCGCCGCCCTCGCCACCTTCGCCACCGTCTGGTACACGGTCCTGGCGATCACCGCCGACCTCGGCGGCGTCGTCAACCTGGAGCCCGGCGGCTTCATCGCCGCCACCGCCTCACTGGCCGCGCTCCTCGGCGCACTCGCCCTCCCCTTCGAGCGGCCCGAGCCCGAACCGTACGACCCGGACGACACCGGCTGGGAACTGTTCCGCCACCGCCTGCGCGCCGGCCGGGACATCACCAAGGCAGCCTTCGCCGGCGGCACCGCCCGCCCGATCGGCACCCTGCCCTCCTACGCCGAGATCCTGATCATCGTCGCCGTCCTCGGCATCGGCCTCACCGTCTTCACCTACGGCATCGGCACCGAGTACGACGAACTCTTCATCGGCTTCCTGATCACGGCCGGCTTCGGCTTCGCCGCACTCAACAAGTCCGGACTGATCAGCCAGGCCTCCCAGATCACCGCCCGGCACCAGAACATCACCATCTGCGGCGCCTTCGTCGCGGCGGCGATGTTCCCCTTCACCCAGACCGACGACCAGTACGCCACCGTCGGCGTCTACATCCTGATCTTCGGCACCGTCGCCCTCGGCCTCAACATCGTCGTCGGCCTCGCCGGCCTCCTCGACCTCGGATACGTCGCCTTCCTCGGCGTCGGCGCCTACGCCGCCGCCATGGTCTCCGGCTCCCCCAACTCGCCCTTCGACGTGCAGTTCCCCTTCTGGGCCGCCGTACTCGTCGGCGCCGGCGCCTCGCTCGTCTTCGGCGTCCTCATCGGCGCCCCCACCCTCCGACTGCGCGGCGACTACCTCGCCATCGTCACCCTCGGCTTCGGCGAGATCTTCCGCATCACCGCCAACAACCTCGACGGCACCTCCGGTCCCGACATCACCAACGGTTCCAACGGCATCTCCTCCATCCCGAACCTCAACATCCTCGGGTTCGACTTCGGAGCCGAGCACGCCATCGCCGGCTTCACCATCGGCCGGTTCGCCAACTACTTCTTCCTGATGCTCCTCATCACCGCCGTCGTCGTCCTGGTCTTCCGGCGCAGCGGCGACTCCCGCATCGGCCGCGCCTGGGTCGCCATCCGCGAGGACGAGACCGCCGCCCTCGCCATGGGCATCAACGGCTTCCGCGTCAAGCTCATCGCCTTCGCCCTCGGCGCCTCGCTGGCCGGCCTGGCCGGCACCGTCCAGGCCCACGTCACCTACACCGTGACCCCCGAGCAGTACCTCTTCGCCGGTCCCATCCCGCCCAACTCCGCCTTCCTCCTCGCCGCCGTCGTCCTCGGCGGCATGGGCACCATCAGCGGACCCCTCATCGGCGCGGCACTGCTCTTCCTCATCCCCAACAAGCTCCAGTTCCTCGGCGACTACCAGCTCCTCGCCTTCGGTCTCGCACTCATCCTGCTGATGCGCTTCCGCCCAGAGGGCCTCATCCCCAACCGGCGCCGCCAGCTCGAGTTCCACGAGGACGCGGAAGCACCCACCGTCCTCCCGAAGGCAGGGGCCTGACCACGATGACCACCACCGACACCACCACCAAGACGGCCCCTGTCGGCGAGACCGTCCTCGACGCCCGCGGTGTGACCATGCGCTTCGGCGGCCTCACCGCCGTCAACGACGTGAACCTCACCGTCAACCGCGGCGAGATCGTCGGCCTGATCGGCCCCAACGGCGCCGGCAAGACCACCTTCTTCAACTGCCTCACCGGCCTCTACATCCCCACCGAGGGAGAGGTCCGCTTCAAGGACAAGGTCCTGCCGCCCCAGTCCTTCAAGGTGACCGCCGCCGGCATCGCCCGCACCTTCCAGAACATCCGGCTGTTCGCCAACATGACGGTCCTGGAGAACGTACTCGTCGGCCGCCACACCCGCACCAAGGAAGGCTTCTGGTCCGCCATCCTGCGCGGCCCCGGCTTCCACAAGGCCGAAGCCGCCTCCCGCGAACGCGCCATGGAACTCCTGGAGTTCGTCGGCCTCGCCAAGAAGGCCGACCACCTCGCCCGCAACCTCCCCTACGGCGAACAGCGCAAGCTGGAGATCGCCCGCGCCCTGGCCAGCGAGCCCGACCTGCTGCTCCTCGACGAGCCGACGGCCGGCATGAACCCGCAGGAGACGCGGGTGACCGAGGAACTCGTCTTCGCCATCCGCGACCAGGGCATCGCCATCCTGGTCATCGAGCACGACATGCGATTCATCTTCAACCTGTGCGACCGCGTCGCCGTCCTCGTCCAGGGCGAGAAGCTCCTCGAGGGCGACAGCGCCACCGTCCAGGGCGACGAGCGCGTCATCGCCGCCTACCTCGGCGAGCCCTTCGAGGGAGCGCCCGGCGCCGAGGAGGTCGCCGAGGTCGAGGCCGCCGAGGCCCAGGCCGAGACCACGACGGACGCCGCGCCCGGCAAGGAGAACGACCGATGACCGCACTGCTCGAAGTCGAGGACCTCCGAGTCGCCTACGGCAAGATCGAAGCCGTCAAGGGCATCTCCTTCAAGGTCGACGCCGGCGAGGTCGTCACCCTGATCGGCACCAACGGCGCCGGCAAGACCACCACCCTGCGCACCCTGTCCGGCCTGCTCAAGCCGGTCGGCGGCCAGATCAGGTTCAACGGCCGCTCGCTGAAGAAGATCCCCGCCCACGACATCGTCTCGCTCGGACTCGCCCACTCCCCCGAGGGGCGGCACATCTTCCCGCGCATGACGATCGAGGACAACCTGCGGCTCGGCGCGTTCCTGCGCAACGACAAGGCGGGCATCGAGAAGGACATCCAGCGCGCCTACGACCTCTTCGCCATCCTGGGCGAACGTCGCAAGCAGGCCGCGGGCACCCTCTCCGGCGGTGAGCAGCAGATGCTGGCGATGGGCCGCGCGCTCATGTCCCAGCCGAAGCTGCTGATGCTGGACGAGCCGTCCATGGGTCTGTCCCCGATCATGATGCAGAAGATCATGGCGACCATCGTCGAGCTGAGGGCCCAGGGCACCACGATCCTGCTCGTCGAGCAGAACGCCCAGGCGGCCCTGTCGCTGGCCGACCACGGTCATGTCATGGAGATCGGCAAGATCGTGCTCTCGGGCACGGGCCGGGACCTCCTGCACGACGAGTCCGTCCGCAAGGCGTACCTCGGCGAGGACTGATCCCCAACCCCGCCCACACGACGAGGCCCGCGTCCCCGGATCGAACTGGGGGCGCGGGCCTCGTCGTAGGTCCACGGGACGGGCGTCGGCTACTGGCCCTTCGACGCCTTCTTCTCGTCGGCGTCCTGGATCACGGCCTCAGCCACCTGCTGCATGGACATCCGCCGGTCCATGGACGTCTTCTGGATCCACCGGAACGCGGCCGGCTCGGTCAGTCCGTACTCGGTCTGCAGGACCGACTTCGCCCGGTCGACCAGCTTGCGGGTCTCCAGGCGCAGGGTGAGGTCCGCGACCTCGTTCTCCAGCTCGCGCAGCTCCGTGAAGCGGGAGACGGCCATCTCGATCGCCGGGACGACGTCGCTCTTGCTGAACGGCTTCACCAGGTAGGCCATCGCGCCGGCGTCGCGGGCGCGCTCGACGAGATCGCGCTGCGAGAAGGCGGTCAACATGAGGACCGGCGCGATGCGCTCCTCGGCGATCTTCTCCGCGGCGGAGATGCCGTCCAGCTTGGGCATCTTGACGTCGAGGATCACCAGGTCCGGCTTGTGCTCACGGGCGAGCTCGACGGCCTGCTCTCCGTCACCGGCCTCGCCGACGACGGAGTAGCCCTCCTCCTCCAGCATCTCTTTGAGGTCGAGGCGGATCAGCGCCTCGTCCTCGGCGATGACGACACGGGTCGTCAGCGGAGGCACGTGCGACTTGTCGTCGTCGGGCGCGTCTACGGGCTGGGGCGACTCGGGGGCGGTCACTGGGGCTCCTTGTTCAGGGCAGGGGTGCAGCTGACAAGAGCCTACCCAGCTGCGGTAAGGTGGGGTCACGGCGGGTTGCCGTCGACCTTGGTTTTAAAGGGGGCCCCGGTAGCCCAGCGGTAGAGGCAATGGTCTCAAACACCATACAGCGTCGGTTCGAATCCGACCCGGGGTACTTTTCCTTGGTTTTCAAGGTGGTTAAAAAGAAGCGGATGTTCCCGTCTGGTGAACATCCGCTTTCGCATTTCCCGGCGGAAGGCACTCCGTGCCCCGTTCCCCTATTCGGGCCGGTCGTCCTCCGCGATGTGGTGGACGCGGACGAGATTCGTGGAGCCGGAGACTCCGGGGGGTGAACCGGCGGTGATCACCACCGTGTCGCCTTTCTGGCAGCGGCCGTATTCCAGAAGCAGTTCGTCGACCTGGTCGACCATCGCGTCGGTCGAGTCCACCTGCGGGCCCAGGAAGGTCTCCACGCCCCAGCTCAGGTTGAGCTGGGAGCGGGTCGCCGGTTGCGGGGTGAAGGCGAGGAGGGGGATCGGGGAGCGGTAGCGGGAGAGGCGGCGGGCGGTGTCGCCGGACTGGGTGAAGGCGACGAGGAACTTGGCGCCCAGGAAGTCGCCGATCTCCGCGGCCGCCCTGGCGACCGCGCCGCCCTGGGTGCGGGGCTTGTTGCGTTCGGTGAGGGGTGGGAGGCCGGCCGCGAGGATGTCCTCCTCGGCCGCCTCGACGATCTTCGCCATGGTGTGGACGGTCTCCGCCGCGTACCTGCCGACGCCGGTCTCGCCGGAGAGCATCACCGCGTCGGTGCCGTCGATGACCGCGTTCGCCACATCGCTCGCCTCCGCCCTGGTGGGGCGCGAGTTCTCGATCATCGAGTCGAGCATCTGGGTGGCGACGATCACCGGCTTGGCGTTGCGCCTGGCCAGCTTGATGGCGCGCTTCTGGACGATCGGGACCTGTTCCAGGGGCATCTCGACGCCGAGGTCGCCGCGGGCGATCATGATGCCGTCGAAGGCGGCGACGATGTCGTCGATGTTCTCGACCGCCTGCGGCTTCTCGATCTTGGCGATGACGGGCAGTCGGCGGCCTTCCTCGTCCATGATCCGGTGGACGTCGAGGATGTCGCGGCCGCCGCGGACGAAGGAGAGGGCGATGACGTCGAATCCGGTGCGCACGGCCCAGCGGAGGTCTTCCTCGTCCTTCTTGGAGAGGGCGGGGACCGAGACGGCGACTCCGGGCAGGTTGAGGCCCTTGTGGTCGGAGATGATGCCGCCTTCGAGGACACGGGTGTGGACGCGTGGGCCGTCGACGTCGGTGACCTGGAGGCATACCTTGCCGTCGTCGACGAGGACGCGCTCGCCGGCGGAGACGTCCTCGGCGAGTCCGGCGTACGTCGTTCCGCAGATCCGGCGGTCGCCCGCGACGCCTTCCTCGACGGTGATGGTGAAGGTGTCGCCGCGTTCGAGGAGTACGGGGCCTTCCGCGAAGTGGCCGAGTCGGATCTTCGGACCTTGGAGGTCGGCGAGGGTGCCGACGCTGCGGCCGCTCTCGTCGGAGGCCTTGCGTACGTGGTGGTATCGCTCCTCGTGCTCGGCGTGGCCGCCGTGGCTGAGGTTGAAGCGGGCGACGTCCATTCCGGCTTCGACCAGGGATGCGATCCGGTCGTAGGAGTCGGTGGCGGGGCCCAGTGTGCAGACGATTTTCGCTCGGCGCATGAGTTGAGCCTATTACTTACCGAGCGGTAGTGGATTGGGGTGACATGGCGGCTCAACAACCTTTGAGTGAGGGGTGGTTGACAAGTGCTGAATTGTGCGGCCGGCTGCTCCGATGAGCATTTGTTCGGCTGCCTGTATTCCTCGAACGGGTGAATTCACAGGTGCGGCGGGACCATCGTGAATTGCGCTTTCACTTCGGCGCGCAGGCGGATCCGCTGCGGTTCGAGGTCGAGGGGCTCGGGCGGTGCGTCCTCGGTGGCGGCGGCGGACATCCGTATGGCCCGGCGGCCGAAGCCGGGCCGTGGGCGGCCGGCCATGGATTCGGTGCCCAGGTCGGCCAGCTCGACGAGGGCGGCCACCGAGGTGCCCAGCGCCTCGGCGTACTCGTGCGCACGCCGTACCGCGTCCCGTACCGCCCGCTGCCGGACCTCGCGGTGGGCCGGTGAGTCCGGGCGCAGTTCCCACCAGGGTCCGTCGATCCGGGTGAGGTCGAGGTCGGCGAGGCGGGTGGTGAGTTCGCCGAGGGCGGTGAAGTCGGTCAGCTCGGCGGTGATGTGGACGCGGCCGTGGTGGCTGCGGACGCGTTCTCCGCGGCCATGTTCGGTCAGTTCGGGGGTGACGGAGACGGCGCCGGTCGACAGGTCGGTGACGGCTTCGCCATAGGACCTGACCAGTTCCAGGACCTCGGTGTTGCGGCGGGTGAGGTCGTCGAGGGTGGTGCGGCGGTCACGGCCGCGGGCGGTGACGGTGATGCCGAGGCGGGCGAGGTCGGGGTCCACTTCGATGGCGGTCTCGCCGCGGACGACGAGGAGGGGGACGTCGGGGGTGCCGTGGGCGGCGGGCGTGGCCATACGCCCCACTCTGGCAGGCCTTACCTCGGTATGGACGCGATATCGCACAGCTCCGGTCACCAGATCGAAACCTCTGGGGGCTGTTGCCGTTTGCCATGGTCGGGTCAGAATCTACGCGCGTTGTCTGCGCGCGTCCCTTGCTCGTGCGCGTCCCATGTCTACGCGCGTCATTGGTCGTTCCCGAGGAGCACAGCATGCCGTTGAACCGCCGGAAGTTCCTGAAGAAGTCCGCCGTGACCGGGGCGGGGGTGGCGATCGCCGGCGCGGTCGCGGCGCCGGCGGCGCAGGCGGCGGTGCCTGGCAAGCCGGCCAGGCCGGCCAAGCGGTACTCGCTGACCGTGCTGGGCACGACGGACCTGCACGGGCACGTCTTCAACTGGGACTACTTCAAGGACGCCGAGTACACGGACGCCCAGGGCAACGCGCAGGGTCTGGCCCGCATCTCGACCCTGGTGAACCAGGTCCGCGCCGAGAAGGGCCGGGAGAACACGCTGCTCCTGGACGCCGGTGACACCATCCAGGGCACCCCGCTGACGTACTACTACGCCAAGGTGGACCCGATCACCGCCAAGGGCGGCCCGGTGCACCCGATGGCGCAGGCGATGAACGCGATCGGCTACGACGCGGTGGCGCTGGGCAACCACGAGTTCAACTACGGCATCGAGACGCTCCGCAAGTTCGAGGAGCAGTGCGACTTCCCGCTCCTGGGCGCCAACGCGCTGGACGCCAAGACGCTGAAGCCGGCCTTCCCGCCGTACTTCATGAAGACGTTCTGTGTGAAGGGCGCGCCGCCGGTGAAGGTGGCGGTGCTGGGTCTGACCAACCCGGGTATCGCGATCTGGGACAAGGCGTACGTGCAGGGGAAGCTGACCTTCCCGGGCCTGGAGGAGCAGGCGGCGAAGTGGGTGCCGAAGCTGCGGTCGATGGGCGCGGACGTCGTCGTGGTGTCGGCGCACTCGGGCTCCTCGGGCACGTCGTCGTACGGTGACCAGCTGCCGTACGTCGAGAACTCGGCGGCACTGGTGGCGCAGCAGGTGCCGGGGATCGACGCGATCCTGGTCGGGCACGCGCACGTGGAGATTCCGGAGCTGAAGGTCGTCAACGCGAAGACCGGGAAGACGGTCGTGCTGTCGGAGCCGCTGGCCTACGCGGAGCGGCTGTCGCTGTTCGACATCGAGCTGGTCTTCGCCAGGGGCCGCTGGACTGTGGAGTCGGTGGCGGCGTCGGTGGTGAACTCCAACACGGTCGCCGACGACCCGAAGATCACCAAGCTGCTGTCCGACGAGCACGCCAAGGTCGTCGCGTACGTCAACCAGGTGGTCGGCACCGCGACCGAGACGCTGACGACGGTCGACGCCCGCTACAAGGACGCGCCGATCATCGACCTGATCACCAAGGTCCAGGAGGACGTGGTGAAGGCGGCTCTGGCGGGCACGTCGTACGCGTCGCTGCCGGTGATCGCGCAGGCCTCGCCGTTCTCGCGGACCTCGGAGATCCCGGCCGGCGAGGTGACGATCCGGGACCTGTCGAGCCTGTACGTGTACGACAACACGCTGGTCGCGAAGCTGATGACGGGCGCGCAGCTGCGGGCGTACCTGGAGTACTCGGCGGAGTACTTCGTGCAGACGGCGCCGGACGCGGTGGTGGACGTGGCGAAGCTGACGAACGCCGGTGGCCGTCCGGACTACAACTACGACTATGTGTCGGGGCTGTCGTACGACATCGACATCGCGCAGGCGGCGGGGTCGCGGATCAGGAACCTGACGTACGGCGGGGTGGCGCTGGACGATGCCCAGCAGTTCGTGCTGGCGGTGAACAACTACCGGGCCAACGGCGGTGGCGCGTTCCCGCACGTGGCGGCGGCGCAGGAGCTGTGGGCGGAGTCGACGGAGATCCGGACGCGGATCTCCGAGTGGGCGACGGCGAAGGGTGTGCTGGACCCGAGGGACTTCGCGTCGGTGGACTGGAAGCTGACGCGCGGCGGTACGCCGGTGTTCTAGGCGCCGGTGTCTAGGCGCCGGTGTTCGAGGCGTCGGTGTCCGGGGGACGGTGTTCGGGCTGTCCCTTATACCCATCTCCGACCCCACAGACCAGGCAGAAACTCCTTAGCCCGTCTTCTGCTTGAAAAAAAAAAAAACAGAACAAGGAACAGAGTAATGTGTCTCAGACGAC
>NZ_JARGEF010000157.1:0-19545 GCF_033794725.1 Streptomyces sp. ID05-39B
CGGTGGCCCGGTGGCCCGGTGGCCCGGTGGCCCGGTGGCCCGGTGGCCCGGTGGCCCGGTGGCCCGGTGGCCCGGTGGCCCGGTGGCCCGGTGGCCCGGTGGCCCGGTGGCCCGGACCTTCAGCCGTCCAGCCGTCCAGCCGTCCAGGCGTGCAGGCGCCCAGGCGCCCAGGCGTCCCGCTCCCGGTCGTGTGGCCGTCGGAGTCCGGTCCCGCAGCCGCAGCCGCAGCCGCAGCCGCCCAGCCGTCCCGCTCCGGCCGTGTGGCCCTCGGGGTCCGGACTCTCAGCCGTCCCGCTCCCGGTCGGGTGGCCCCCGGAGCCCGGTCCCTCAGCCGCAGCCGCCCAGCCCCTCACCCCGCCGCCACACTGACCGTCCGCGTAGGCCTCAGGCCCGCTCGTTCCGCGAGTCTTCCGAACAGGACCGCGTTCTCCACCGCCGCGCCGCCCGGGTCGTTGTTGAAGTAGGCGTACACGTCGGCGTCGGCCGGCCAGGTCGTGGCGATGCGGTCGATCCAGGTCTCCAGCGCGCGTCGGCCGTAGTGCGGCCAGGGCCGGGCGCGGCCCTGGTGGAAGCGGACGTAGCCCCAGCCGGCGGTCCGCCACAGCGGGGTGACCGGGCGGGAGTGGGCGTCGGCCCAGCACAGCGCGGCACCCCGGCGTTCCAGGACCGAGCGCACCCGCGGGGTCCACCAGGAGTCGTGGCGGGGTTCGACGGCGACGCGGCTGCCGGACGGGAAGCGGGCCAGGCAGGTGTCCAGCAGATCCGGGTCGGCGCGCAGGGTCGGCGGCAGCTGGAGCAGGACCGGGCCGAGACGGTCACCGAGCCCGGCCGCGTGACTCATCAGGCGCCCCACCGGCTCCTCGGGCTCCCGCAGCCGCTTGATGTGGGTGAGGTAGCGGCTCGCCTTGACCGCGACGACGAAGTCCTGCGGGACCCGCCCGGCCCAGGACGCGAAGGTCTCCCGCGAGGGCAGCCGGTAGAACGCGTTGTTGATCTCGACGGTGGCGAAGTGCGCCGTGTACTCCTCCAGCCACCGCCGCACGGGCACGTTGGCCGGGTACAGGACACCCTTCCAGTCCTTGTACTGCCACCCCGACGTGCCGACGAACAGGGTCATGCATCCATCAAAGCACTACAGGTAGAGCCCCGCGTCGACTCCGCCGCGCGGCTCCGGCAGCGAGGTCGGGGAGGTGCCCCGGCGCAGTGCGTACAGCTCGGCCAGGGTCGCGCCCTCGCGGCCGACGCCCTCCTCGGTGCCGAGCCAGTCCACCGATTCGCGGCGGGTCAGCGGGCCGACCTCGATCCGGGCCAGGCAGCGGCCGGGCCGCACGACCGCGGGGTGCAGCCGTTCCAGGTCCTCGTTGGTGGTCACCCCGACCAGCACGTTGCGTCCCTGGCCGAGCAGGCCGTCGGTGAGGTTGAGCAGCCGGGAGAGGGCCTGGCCGGCGGTGTGCTTGGCCTCGCCGCGGATCAGCTCGTCGCAGTCCTCCAGCAGGAGCAGCCGCCAGCGGCCCTTGCCGGGGCCGTCCTCCTCGCCGATCGCGATGTCCATCAGATAGCCGACGTCGGAGAACAGCCGCTCGGGGTCCAGGACGCAGTCGATCTGGCACCAGTCCCGCCAGGAGCGGGCCAGGGTGCGCAGTGCGGAGGTCTTGCCGGTGCCGGGCGGGCCGTGCAGCAGGAGCAGCCGGCCGGCGATGTTGTCGGGGGTGGTCCCCATCAGGTGGTCCATCGCCTCGGCGACGGGGGCCGTGTAGTTGGGGCGGATCTCGTCCCAGGTGCCCGCGGAGATCTGGCGGGTGGTGCGGTGCGGGCCGCGCCGCGGGGAGACGTACCAGAAGCCCATGGTCACGTTCTCCGGCTGGGGTTCGGGCTCGTCGGTCGCGCCGTCGGTCGCCTCGTCGAGGATCTTCGCGGCGAGTTCGGCGGTGGTCGCGGTGACGGTGACGTCCGCGCCGCGGTTCCA
Source organism: Streptomyces sp. ID05-39B (assembly GCF_033794725.1). NCBI lineage: Bacteria > Bacillati > Actinomycetota > Actinomycetes > Kitasatosporales > Streptomycetaceae > Streptomyces > Streptomyces sp. ID05-39B. The sequence continues at coordinate 1,967 of NZ_JARGEF010000157.1, forward strand.
GCGGGAGACCAGCAGCGTCCAGCCGTCGCCCTCGGCGAGGGTGGCGCTGCGGTCGTCGTCGCGGGCGACGCGCAGCACGCGTGCGTGGGGCGGGACCAGGGTGACGCCGGAGCGGACGCGGTCGATGTTCACCGCGTGCGAGTACGGCTGCTCGCCCGTCGCGAAGCGGCCGAGGAACAGCGCGTCGACGACATCGGACGGGGAGTCGGAGTCGTCGACGTTGAGCCGCATCGGCAGGGCGTCGTGTGGGTGCGCGGACATGCCCGCCATGATCCGGCACCGGCGGCCCGTCTGCACCCGGTTTCCGCGGTGCGCGCCGGTGTGTCGGATCTGTCCGCCCGAGCGGTGCGCCGGGGGACGCGGCCGGGGTTCGCCCCGCCCGCGCGCCCCGTCGGCGCCCTGCGGTTCAGGCCAGCGCCCCGATCGCCCTGCGGTGGATCCGCCGGGTCCTGCGGACCACCGCGTACCCCTTGGTGAGGGCGCGGTCGAGCGCGAAGGTGCGGGCGACCGCGCGGCCGTCGAGCAGCCGCTCGAACTCCCCGGCGCCGGTGCCGCGCCGCACGGTGACCCGCCGCAGGGCGTACGGCCCCTGCGCGCGCCGGGCCAGCGCGTTGCCGACGGCGAGCGCCTGGGCGAACCCGTTCTCCCGTACGGCGGTGCGCACCCGTCTGCTGGAGTAGCCGTACGGGTAGGCGAACGACTCGGGCGGGGCGCCGAGTTCACCGGCGAGAAGGTCCCGGCAGCGGGTCAGCTCGGCGCGCAGCGCGCTGTCGCCGAGCTGGTCGAGCTGCGGGTGGGTGTGGCTGTGGCCGCCGATCTCGACGCCCGCGTCGGCCAGTTCGCGCACCTGCCGCCAGTCCAGCATGGTGTCGAGGCCGCCGCCGGTGTCGTACGCGCCCCGGAGCCAGCCGGTGGACACGAACAGGGTGGCCGGGAAGCCGTGCTCGGCCAGGGCGGGCAGGGCGTGGCGGTGCACGCCCTCGTAGCCGTCGTCGAAGGTGATCAGGACGGGCAGGGCGGGCAGCGGCCGGCCGTGGCGCCAGCGGGCCGCGAGGCCGGCGGTGGTGAGCGGGGTCATGCCCCGGTCGGCGATCAGCGCCATCTGCTCGGCGAACGCCTGCGGGGAGACGGACAGGGCACGGGTCGCGTCGTTCGGGTCGGCCGCGACCGCGTGGTACATGAGGACCGGGATCCGCGTCTCCGTCATGCGGCGGCCTCCCGGTCCGCCCCCGCGGGCGCGTCGAACCGTACGGCCGAGAACCTGGTCCCCTCGCGTCGCGCCCGCAGGCTGCCCACCGCATAGCCGCCGGCGGCCGTGAGCACCCCGGCGACGATGGCGCCCGCCCGCCGGGCTCCGCCGCGGCGGGCCAGCACCTGGTCGCGCAGCCCCCGGACCACCCCGGCCGGCAACACGCGTGTGGCGTAACGGCGTTCGGACTCCAGCCCCTTGCCGGCGCCGACACTGCGGGCGACAAGCGCCTTGGACAGGCCCTCGGCGTAGGTGCGGGTGCGGAAGTACGCGAACCGCTCGCGCGCCTCGGGCACCTTGTGGTGGATCACCGCGCGGTCGTCGACGAGCAGGATCGCGTCGGGTCTGGCGCGGCTGAGCCGGATGCACAGTTCGGTCTCCTCGCCGCCCAGCGGCCGTCTGTCGCCGTCGCGGCCGATGCCGGTGGCGAAGCCGCCCGCGAGGTCGAACGCCGCGCGCCGGAACGAGGCGTTGCCGCCGAGGATGTTGCGCACCCGGGTCAGGCCGGGCGCCAGGCCCCGGTAGGAGCAGCCCACCACCCAGTCGAACTCGTCGGGGAACCAGTCGGGCCGCCGCCCCGACGCCCACACCGGCTCGGTCCTGCCGCCCACGGCCATCACCAGCGGGTCGTCGTAGGCGGCGGCGAACCGGCGCAGCCAGTCGCGTTCGGCGACGGCGTCGTCGTCGAGGAAGGCGACGACCTCGCCGCGGGAGGCCGCGATGCCGGTGTTGCGGCCGGCCGACAGACCGCGCGGGCCCGCGTTCGGCAGCACCCTCACCCCGGTGACCTCCTTGTACTCCCTGGTCAGCCGGTCCAGGAGCACCGGGTTGTGGTCGACGACCAGCAGGGTCTCCAGAGCCGGCCGGCTCTGCGCGCGCACCGAGGAGACCGCCGCGAGGATGTCCTCCCAGCGGTCCTCGGTGTAGACGCAGACGACGACGGAGACACGGACGGTGATACCGGCGGGGACATCGGCTGCGATATCGGCGGTGATACCGGCGGGGACATCGGCTGCGATATCGGCGGGGCCATCGACGGCGCTGTCGGCGCGAGGGCCGGCCGAGGCTTCGCCCGTGCTCAAGACACCTCTCCCCGGCCCGAGTCGAGCATCCGCGAACGACGCCCTTCGCGCCGCAGCGCCCGCCGGTTGGACCGCTCGCCGATGATCACCCGCAGCACCCGCAGTCCGTCCCGTACGGCGCGCAGATTGCTGACCCCGTGGATGCGCAGGTACTCGTGGCTGGGGATCTCCTGCACCTTCAGCCCGGCCTTGACGACCCGGATGTTCATCAGGGTCTCGACCTCGAAGCCGGTGCAGTCCAGGTCGATCTTGTCCAGGCAGTGCCGCCAGAACGCGTTGTAGCCGTAGCACAGGTCGGTGTAGCGGGCGCCGAACTTGCGGTTGACGATGGCGCACAGGACGCCGTTGCCCAGCCGGCGGACGAAGGTCATGTCGTCGGTGCCGCCGCCGTTGGCGAAGCGGGAGCCCTTGGCGAAGTCCGCGCCCGAGACGAGGGCGCTGACGTACGACACGATCTCGCCGCCGTCGGCCGAGCCGTCCGCGTCGACCATCACGATGATGTCGCCGCTGCACGCCTCGAAGCCGGTGATCAGGGCGTCGCCCTTGCCCCGGCCCTGCTGTCCCACGACCTTGACGCCGGGCCACAGTTCACGCGCGACCGCGACGGTGTCGTCGGTGGAGTTGCCGTCGACCAGCACCACTTCGTGGATCCAGTCCGGCAGGCTCTTGAAGACGTACGGAAGGTTCTCGGCCTCGTTCATCGCAGGGATCACGACGCTCACCGGTGGCGTGATGGCCAGGTGAGAGGAGATGGGCCGGTACTGGCCGGCGGTCGACGGAGCCTGGCGGTCCTGGCCCGGTGTCGCCGGTTGAAGAACGGAACTCATGGGTCTGGTCCCTCTCGTCCGGTGGGCCGCCCACCCCCGGGCGGCCCGGATGTCAGTCCGGTTCGAAAGGGGGGTTGTTTTGTCACCCCGGCCGCACGGCACGACGGAAGACCTCTCCGCGGGCCCCGCGACTCGGCACGGCGGAAGACGACTCCGCGCACGCCGGGTGAGCTGGCAAAGCAGGCCGGACACCGCCTGAAGACGGCAGCCGACTGCGCGGCACGACCCGGTCGGCCATGTGCGGCCACCGGGCACGGCACCCCCCTACCGCGCCCCGCGCCGGAATCCATCGCGGTCCTCGAGCCCTCCCCTAGAGCCGCTTGCCGACGGTCCGATGCGGGTGAGATGTCTGACGGTATTGACCAATACACCTGTATGGCAAGACCTGGAACGAGGGCTCACCTTTTTGTTCGTTTGACCGTTACACAACGGCTCGTCCCGTTGTCGAGACGGACATTACTGATCAGGGGCCCGACCTACCCGCTCAGAACAAGGGTGCTGAAGAGCAGTCGACGAATTTGGCATGACCACGCAGCGCGGGCGGGGTGATTAATCACCCGACAGGCCGAAAAGACTTGGCATGGACACTTCCCGTCAACACGCGTCGTTGCTACGACGGTTGTGGCAGAGATCCTGCTAAGGGAGGTTCCATGAGACGTTCCCGAATTGCCGTATTCGTCAGCTCGATCCTCCTCGCCGCCGGCGCCGCCCTCACCGGGGCAGGCTCGGCGCAGGGAGCCCAACTTGCCGCGAACGGCGGCTATGTGGCCCTCGGCGACTCCTACTCCTCAGGCGTCGGAGCCGGCAGCTACGTCAGCTCCAGCGGCAACTGCAAGCGCAGCACGAAGGCGTTTCCGTACCTCTGGAACGCCGCACACGCCCCCAGCTCGTTCTCGTTCACCGCTTGCTCGGGCGCTCGAACGGGTGATGTTCTCGCCGGCCAGCTCGCCCCGCTCAACTCCTCCACCGGCCTGGTCTCCATCACCGTCGGCGGCAACGACGCCGGCTTCGCCGACGTCATGACCACCTGCGTCACCAGCTCCGACAGCACCTGCGTGAGCCGCATCAACACCGCCCGCGCCTACGTCGACTCCACACTCCCCGGCAAGCTCGACAGCGTCTACTCGGCGATCCGCGCCAAGGCACCCGCCGCCCGCGTCGTCGTCATCGGCTACCCCCGCTTCTACAAGCTCGGCACGACCTGCCTGGGCCTGTCCGGGACCAAGCGCATCGCCATCAACAACGCCTCCGACCACCTCAACACCGCCATCGCCAAGCGCGCCGCCGCCCACGGCTTCGCCTTCGGTGACGTCCGCACCACCTTCACCGGCCACGAGATCTGCTCCGGCAGCTCCTGGCTGCACAGCCTCAACTGGCTCAACATCGGCGAGTCCTACCACCCGACCGCCTCCGGTCAGTCGGGCGGCTACCTGCCGGTCCTCAACAGCGCCGCCTGAGCCGTCACTGAGAGGGTGACGCGGAGGGGGAGGCCTCGCCCGACGGGGCCTCCGTCTCACACGCCACCGAGAACGGCACCGAGTTCGACGTCGTACGGCCCGGCTCCCGCACCTCGACACCGATCGCGTTGCGGTACGTCCCGCTCTCGGCGTACGTCGTCACGGTCACCCGGTCCTGCCCCGACCTCCCGCCGCCCGCCGGAAGGTCCAGGGTCCTCCAGACGGAGTCCACGAGCTCACCTTCCTCCGACACCCACCGGTAGGACACCTGCGCGGGCAGCCGGCCCACCGTGAAGGTCGCCGTGAACGTCGGCGCCTGCCCGTCCGGCAGCGGACAGGAACCCGAGTAGTCCGTGTGCGAGCCGGTGACGGTGACCGCCACGGACTGCGGCGGAGCCTCACTCGTGGCGCTCGGACTCGGACTCGGACTCGCGCTCGGCGAGGGCCGCTCGCTCCCCGACGTCTCGCTCTCCCGCGGCGTCGCCGACGGAGTCACGCCCTGCGACTGGCTGTTGGCGACGTTCCCGTCGCCTCCGTCGCCCTTGCCCTCCTGGTCGAGCAGCGCGTACGTCAGCCCGCCGACCGCCAGTGCCAGCGCGGCCACGCCGGCGATCAGCACCCCGGCGGTACGCCGGTCGCGGCCGGGCCCGGTCCGGCCGGTGGCCCCCAGCGGATCCGACCAGGACGCGGCCGGATCGGGAACCGGCGCCGGAACCGGCTCGGTGCGCGACGTCGCGGGACGCCCGGCACCCGTCGGCGGATACGGCGACGCCGCCCGGAGCGTGCCGGGCCGGGAGGTCCCGCCCGAGGCGAGGACCCGCAGGTCCCGCTCGGCCACCTCGGCCGGCACCCGCTCGGCGGGATCCTTGCGCAGCAGCCCCTCGATCACGGGGGCGAGCTCGCCCGCCCGGCGCGGCGGCGGCAGCTCCTCGTCGACGATCGCGCGCAACGTGCTCAGCGGCGTGTCGTGCCGGAAGGGGGAGTTGCCCTCGACCGCCGCGTACAGCAGCACGCCCAGCGACCACAGGTCCGACTCGGGGCCCGGCGTGCGGCCCAGCGCCCGCTCCGGCGCCAGGAACTCGGGAGAGCCGATGACCTCGCCGGTCATGGTGATCGCCGAGGTGCCCTCGACGGAGGCGATGCCGAAGTCGGTGAGCACCACCCGGCCGTCGTTGGACATCAGCACGTTGGCCGGTTTCACGTCCCGGTGCAGCACGCCCACCTCGTGCGCCGCGCGCAGCGCGGCGAGCACCTCGGCACCGATGTGGGCGGCCTGGGCGGGCTCCAACGGGCCCTCGGCATCAAGCAGTTCGGCGAGCGAGATGCCGCGCACCAGCTCCATGACGATCCACGGCCGGCCGTCCTGCACGGCCACGTCGTACACCGTCACGACATTGCGGTTCGCGACCCGGGCCGCGGCCCAGGCCTCTCGCTCCAGCCGGGCGTACAACCGCTCGATGTCCGAGTCCGGCAGCCCGGCCGGGGCACGGACCTCCTTGACGGCGACCTCGCGGTGCAGCACCTCGTCCCGCGCCCGCCACACCGTGCCCATGCCGCCCTCGCCGAGCGGGGACAGCAGGCGGTAGCGGCCCGCGATCAGACGCTCACTGCCCGGTTCTCCGGTCACCGCGCACCCCGTTCCCCCTTCGCATCCAGGTCGATACCTCCCCAACGTAGCTCAGACCAGCACGGATGCGGCCCCCTTGAGCACCAGCCCGACCCCCAGGGCCACGACCACCAGCGCCGACCACAGAGGCAGGTTCCGGCGGACCAGCGCCACGGCCGGCCGGCCGGTCCAGCGCGGACCCCGGTCCAGCAGCCGGGCGGCGCCCGTGCCCAGCCTGACGACGGCGAACCCGGCTGCCGTCAGGGTGAGCGCCAGCCCGACCCCGTAGGCGACGACGAGCAGCAGCCCGAACCAGGCGTGCCCGAGCGCCGCCGCGCCGACCAGCACGACGACGGCGGAGGGGCTGGGGACCAGCCCCCCGGCGAAGCCGAGCAGGATCGTGCCACGCAGGGTCGGGGCGGTGGGGTGGGAGTGGGGCACACCGCCGTGGGTGTGCGTGTGGGTGTGCCCATGATCGTGACGGTGGTCGTGGTGGTCGTGGTGGTCGTGATCGTGGCGCTGATCGTGACGGTGGCCGTGGTCGTCGGCCTGGTGCACGTGCTCCGTGGGCGCGCCGACGAGGGCCAGCCGGCGGGCGGGCGGCTTCACCGGCTCGTGCGGGTGGGGGTGCGGGTGTCCGTGTCCGGGGCCGTGACCCCGCAGGTGCCAGGCACGTCGTACGAGGGTCGCGCCCGCGAACAGGACCAGGGCGCCGCTGGCCAGGCCCAGCCAGGCGACCACCGAGGGCGCGGCGGCCGAGCCGGCGGTGACCAGGAGACCGAGGGCGACCACGCCGAGGGTGTGGGTGACGGTGACCGACGCGGCCAGGGGCAGGACGTCCTTGAAGCGGGCCCGGTCGCCGCGCGCGGCCGCGGTCGCCGCCATCAGGGTCTTGCCGTGGCCCGGCGCGAGGGCGTGCATCGCGCCGAGCCCGACCGCGAGGACCAGAGCCAGCGCGGCGAAGCCGAAGGTGAGGTGCTGCCGGGCGACCAGGCTGTCCAGGGCCCGCGTCCAGCGGTCCGCGCCGCGCGGCAGCACGGACGCGGCGGGCGCGTCTTCGTCCTCCCCGGCGAGGGCCGGTCCGCCGGGCCGCACCCGCAGGGACGCGGCCGGGGTGTCGGCGGGGGAGGAAAGCAACTCGGCCGGATAGCCGGTGAGTTCGTCCGACACCGAGTCCTGCGGTACGTCGGAGTCGGTGAGCGTCATCCGGTCGCCGCGGGCGGTGATCTCACGCCAGCCGGGCCCGGAGGAGGCTCCCGCACTCCGGAAGGTGAGGGAGGCCGAGGCGTCCGCGGGCAGCGCGGCGGTCAGCCGGCACTCCACGCGCAGGGTGTCGAGCCCCGCCTGACCGGGCCGCAGGTCCGCCCTGGCGGCACCGGCCGCGAGGGCGACCGTACGGCCGTCGACGGTGAGGCGGCTGTCCTCGGCGGCCGTGACACACCGCTGCCGGGCCCACTCGGCCAGTCCGAGCCGCTCGACGTCCGGCTTCGCCTGGGTCGCCGGGATCTCGGCGAGGTCCTCGACATGGTTCACGCGCAGCTGCCCGGGAGCGGCCACGAGACCGTCGTAGCGGTTGACGGTGAAGTTGCCCAGGGGGTGCGCGCTCGCACTGGCGGAAGGTATCAGGGCGAGCGCGCACCCGGCCGTCAGGACGGCCGCGCAGGAGGCGAACACACGACGGAGCGTCACTTGGCCGCCTCCAGCGTCTTCAGTGCAGCACGGGCCTCGCGGGCGCCGAGGACCGAGAAGCCCGGGTTGAGCTTCAGGGCCGCCGTGAGGTGGGTGCGGGCGTCGTCCCGGTGACCCGTGGCGTGTTCGATCACGCCCCGGTGGTAGAGGAGGGCCGCGTTGCCGTAACCGCTTGCGGTGGCTTGCCGGGCGTAGGGGAGGGCCTCGTCGTCCTTGCCGTTGACGTGCAGGGCCCAGGCGAGGGCGTCCGCCGTGTGCACGGTCCGGCGGCGGTCCCACTCGGCGCGGGCCGCGCGCAGTGCCGCCGCCTTGTCGCCGTGGTCGGCTGCCGCGAGCGCGGTGTCGAGGTCGGCGTTGACGCCGTTGGCGCGGGCGAGCGCCGTCCAGGCGTCGACGAGCCGGTACTGGGCCTCGGCCTTCGCCGCGTCGCCCTCGCCGCCCCGGGCCTCGTACAGCTCGCCCAGCTCGACGAGCGGACCGGGCAGCGGGAAACGGGCGACCACGTTCTCCAGCCCCTGGATCGCCTCGGCCCGACGCCCGCTCGCCGCCTGGGCGCGGGCGCGGCCCTCCAGCGCCGGGAGGTAGTTCTCGTCGGCGGCGAGGGCGCGGGCGTAGTGGGTGAGGGCGGTGTCGTAGGTGCCCTGGTTCCAGGCGAGGTGCCCGAGCTGGGTGGCCACGTAGGCGATGTCGCCGGGCGTGGTCGAGGCGGCCAGGGCCTGGTCCAGGACCCGGCGGGCGGTGGTGACGTCGCCGCGCAGCTCGTGCACGTAGGCGTAACGGGTGAACACCGGTACGCCGGGCCGCCGTTCGTCGGCGGTGCGGGCGGCGGCGGACGCCTCCTCGTACCGGCCCAGCTCGACGAGCGCGTCGATACGGGAGCACAGGGCGCGTTCGTTGTAGGGGTTCTGCCTCAGGGCCCGGTCGGCGTGGGCGAGCGCGTCACCGAACTCGTGGCGGGCCGCGGCGAGCGCGGCCCGGCCGGCGAGGGCCTGGTCGTTGTCCGGGCGCAGGGCGAGGGAACGCTGGAGGGCCTGCTCGGCCTGCGGGTAGCGGGAGGGGTCGCCCTGGGTGCGCGCCTGCTCGACGTAGGCGAGGCCGAGGGTGGCCCAGCCGCCGAAGTCCCGGGGCTGGTCGCGCAGATGGGCCTGGAGCGAGGCGATGCCGGTGCTCAGGTCGGCGCCCGCGAGCAGTCCGGGGGAGAGGGCGGCGGCCGCGACGACCGGTGTCGCCCCGCCGTCCCGCACCGCGCCGAGCGCGATCGCCCCGGCGGTCAGGCCGACGGCCAGCATTGCGGCACAGGCCCCGAGCTGTACGGACCGCCGGCGGCGGCCCGCGGTGGCGACCCGGCGGACGGCGGCGACCCGGTCCTCGCCGGCTCCGGTCTCCTCGGTCCTCCCGGTCTCCCGGGTCTCTCCGGTCTCCGCGGGCTCTCCCGTTTCCCCAGGCTCTCCGGTCTCCGCGGGCTCTCCGGTCTCCCGGGCTTCCCCGGTTTCCGCCGTCTGCCCGGTCGCGCCGGTGGCCTCGGTGTGTTCGTTCTCGCCGGTCACCTCCGGGCGGTCCGTGGGCGGGCCCGCTGCCTCCCCGGGGGTTGCCCCGGGCGCTCCGCCGGACGCCGTTTCCGTCACCGGTGCGGTGGTCCCGGGCAGGGAGGCCGCCCGGTCACGCTCCGGTTCGCCGTCGTTCGTACGCGGGGCCATGCCCTCTCCTCGGTCGCCTGGTTCGGATCGTCCCGCGCACGTGCGTGGGGGTGGCGCGGCCCGCGCCGTGGGGGAGTACGCGGGCCGCACCGGTCGGTGGGGCGGGCTGGGGAGTGCAGGATTCTCCCCGGCCCGCCCGGACATGAGGGCCGTGCGAGGGCCTGTAGGGAACGGCCCCGGCAGGGGCCTAGCGGCCGCGGTACGCCCGTCGGCCGCCGCCGCCGCTCATCCGGCGCCACCACATCAGGCCGCCGCCGATGAGCAGGATGCCGGCCGCGCCGGCGCCCGCCGAGGTGGCGATCAGGGTGGTGTCGGTGCCGGTCGTGGTGCCCGCCGGCTGCAGTGCGTCGCCGAGCTGGTTGCGGACGTCGTTGCCCGTGCTGACGCCCTTGGCGAGCGGTCCGCGCGAGCCCTCGGTCGGCAGGGCGACGTAGGGGAAGGCCTTCTCGAAGGCCTTGTCGTTCTTGTCGACCGCGTCACCCAGGTCGTTCTTCGCGCCGAGGAGTTCGCCCTCGACGACCTGGAGCGAGGCGTCGATCACGTCGTCGGTGAGCCGACGCCCGTTCGGGAAGCCCGCGTTGTCGCCGTCCAGTACGCCCAGCCGCTTGGGAGAAGCGGTCGGCTTGATGGAGGTGTTGAGGCGCAACTGCTCCGAAGGCGTCACGTGCGGCGGCTGGTTGAGCCCCTTCACGCCCTTGAGGAACACGTCCACCAGGTCGTTGCGCGGCTCGGCGGGCGCCTTGATCTTGTAGATCGCCTCGATGAGCTTGGGCAGCTCCGGGTTGGTGACGTTCTTCAGGAACTGGCCGTCGTCCTTCGGCACGGACGCGTTGAACTTGTCCTTGTCCTTGATGGGGTTGACGACCTCGTTGACCAGCGGGCTGCCCAGCCGGGAGACCTGCGAGTGGTAGCCCTGCGCGTTACGGCGCTGGGTGGTCGACCAGATGCCCACGATCGGCTGGTGCTCGGACTCGGCGATCAGGTCCGTCGGCACCTGGAGTGCGATGGAGTTGACGTTGTAGCCCTTGAGCGTGTCGTTGCCGACCTCGGAGAGGTTCCCGCCGTACAGCAGGTCGAAGACGCGCAGGTCGAGGAAGAAGGGGTCGTCGGCCTGGCCGGCGAAGGTCTGCGAGCCGTTGGAGAGCTTGTAGACCGCCTGGCTGCGGAGCTTGGCGTAGTCCGGCATCGACGCCTTGCCGACGTTCGACGGTGCCACCGGCACGTCGTCCGCGAGCTTCGTCGTGTGGACGACCTTCTCCTTCCTGAGCTTGATCAGCTCGAGGTCGTACGTCTGCGTCACGTTCAGGTCGGGGTCGTCCAGGCTCTCGACCGCCCCCGTGTTGTACAGGAACGTCTTCTTGTTCTTCACATGCGTCTTGAAGGTGTAGCGGAAGACCAACTCGCCCTGAGCGTCACCGTTGTTGTCGATGCGGATGTCGTACTGGGCGTCCTCCGCGAACGGGAAGAAGTTCGGGCCGCCGGCCGGCTCCTCGAACGGGGTCCAGTTCGCGACGATCGTCGTCGTGTCCGGCTTGTCCGGGCTCACGAACGCGTACACGTCGGTGTTGTCGTACGCCGGGGTGCCCGAGATGAGCGGGGCCTCCCGGTGGCTGGAGGCGGCGGCCTCCCCCGGTTCCAGCGTGGCGACGCCGGCGGCTGCGAGCCCCCCGGCGGCCAGCGCACCGCATATGAGGGTCGCGACGCCCGTGCGTCCGGATCCGCTCCTGGAGATAGCTGTCATGCCGTCCGTCCTCAGTGCCAACTTTTCTGACGGACAGTGATACGGACCCGGAGGGCAGATTGGATTGGTCGGAAACCAAAAACTTTTTCTTTCCTGCTCACCCGCGTTTTGGCGACCTTGATCCGTACCACCTCCGGAGGTGTGTCCGTTGCGAGTGTCTGGTAGGACGGGACGGCCGGGATGCGGCCGTGGGGAGGGGGACCGGATGGAGGCGGACGAACTGCTGGTGCTCGTCGCGGGAGGCGACCAGAACGCCTTCGAGCGGCTCTACGGCCTCGTGTCCGGGCCGGTGTTCGGACTGGTGCGGCGCGTGGTGCGGGACCCGGCGCAGTCGGAGGAGGTCTCCCAGGAGGTACTGCTCGAACTCTGGCGCTCCGCAGGGAGGTTCGATCCCCGGCGCGGCAGCGCCCTGTCCTGGATCCTCACCCTCGCCCACCGCCGCGCCGTCGACCGGGTGCGCAGCGTCCGCGCCGCCGGCGAACGCGAGCAGCGCGAGGCGCAGCGCGCCCACCACCGGGCCTTCGACCAGGTGACCGAGGAGGTGGAGGCGGGCCTGGAACGCGAGTTGGTACGCCGCTGCCTGGACAAACTGACGGCCCTGCAACGCCAGTCCGTCACCCTCGCCTACTACGACGGCTACACCTACCGTGAGGTGGCAGAGCGGCTCTCGCTGCCGCTCGGCACGGTCAAGACCCGGATGCGCGACGGACTCACGCGGCTGCGCCACTGCCTGGGAGGTGCCGTATGAGCATCCTTGGATTCCTCCGCCGGGAGGATCTGCACTCGCTGGCCGCCCCCTACGCCCTCGACGCCCTCGACCCCGGCGAGCGGCGCCGCTTCGAGAGGCACCTGAGCGGCTGCGACCGCTGCACCGCCGAGGTGCGCGCCCTGTCCGAGGACGCCGTCCGGCTGGCCTGGTCGACGGCCGCGCCGGCTCCGGCCGCGATGCGCGACCGGGTCCTGGCCGCCGTACGGACGACGCCGCAGGAGCCCGCACGTGAGCCGATGCGGGAGCACGCGCCTCAACTGCCGCCGCATGTCTGGGGCACACAGCCACCGCCCGGACGCTCCCGTGCGCCCCGGGCGCGCCGGCCCCTGTTCGTGCCGTTCGCCACGGCGACGGCCGCCGCCGCCCTCGTCGTCGCCTCCCTGTTCGCGGTCCAGGCCGGCCGCACCCAGGACCGGCTGGACGCCGAGCGGGCTCAGGCACGTGAGATCGCCCACGTTCTCGCAGCTCCCGACGCCCGGGTGAGCACCGGCAAGGACGCGCGGGGCCGCACGATCGGAGTGATCGCCTCCGCCGGGGCGGGGGAGGCGGTCGTCACGCTGAGCGGATACGACGGGCTCCCCGGCGGGCAGGTGCACCAGCTGTGGGTCATGCGCCCCGACGCGCGACCGCGCTCCCTGGGCCTCTTCGACGACGACACGCCCTTGGTCGCCACGGGACTCGATCCCTCGTCGGCATCACTCGCTGTGACCGTCGAACCCGACGGAGGGTCACTGCAGCCCACTACACAGCCGGTTGTCCAACTCACCCTGAAATCACTCGGATTCGGAGAGTGACGGTTGAGGCGTCGTCCAGGGATCGTCAACCCCCTTACGGGGTAGGTGAATCCCGTGACCGCGATACATGTGTGCCTCGCCGGGACGATAGGGTTACCCTGCCCGTGCCGGGTGGACTCGTACGGGTGGGGAGTGACATGGAACAGATAGCAGTGCACACCAGGGCGAGGGTCCCTGCGATCACCTGCGGGAGCAACGCGACCAGTTCGCGGCTCGACCGCCATCTCTCGGTGCTGGCGGGTCCCGCCATACCCCAACGGGAGACGGTCGAGGCGACCTCCCTCATGCGCGAACTGACCTCGCGGGAGTCCGCCCACCGCAGCCCGCGGGGCGTCCGCGTCCGCCGTGTCTCGCTGTTCGCGCCACTGCGCCGGCTGCGCCGTTCGCTGTTCGGCAACAACAAGCACTGAGGCCCGCGCTCAGGCGGCCACACCGTCCCGACGCATCACTGCGATCTCCTCGTCCGTCATCCCCACGGCACGCAGCAGGGCTTCGGTGTGTTCCCCGAGCGCGGGCACGGCCCCCATCCGTGCCTCCATCCCGCCCGGCAGCGTGATCGGTGGCAGCAGCGCCCGCAGCGGACCGGCCGGCGAGTCCACCTCCCGCCACCGCTTCCGGGCCGCCAGCTGCGGATGGTCCGCCACCTCGTGCAGATCCCGCAGTCGTGCGCACGCGATGCCCGCCGCCTCCAGGCGCGCCAGCGCCTCGTCGGCCTCCAGCGCGCCCAGCGCCTTCGCCACCAGCGCGTCCGTACGCTCCCGGCCCGCGACCCGTGCCGCATTCGTGGCGTACGCCGGGTCGGTGCCCAACTCCGGCCGCTGCAGGACCCGTTCGGCGAGCCGCCGCCACTCCCGGTCGTTCTGCACCGACAGCAGCACGCGGCCGCCGTCGGACGTCGGATAGGCGTCGTAGGGCGCGATCACGGCGTGCGCGAGGCCGGTGCGCGCGGGGGCCGAACCGCCGTGCATCGCGTGGTGCAGCGGGTGCCCCATCCACTCGGCGAGCGCCTCCAGCATCGACACCTCCACCGGCCCGCCCCGCCCGGTCGTCCCGCGCCGCACCAGCGCCGCCAGCACCCCCGAGAAGGCGTACATGGCCGCCGCGATGTCCGCCGCCGGGACACCCGCCTTCACCGGCTGCGCGGGCGTCCCGGTCACCGACACCAGCCCCGCCTCGCACTGCACGAGCATGTCGTACGCCCGCTTGTCCGCGTACGGCCCCGACGCGCCGTAGCCCGAGATGTCGACCGCGATCAGCCGCGGGTGCGCCGCGCACAGGGTGGCCGCGTCCAGCCCGAGCCGGGCCGCCGCCCCCTGCGCGAGGTTCTGCACGAACACGTCCGCGTCGGCGATCAGCCGGCCTACGACGTCCAGGCCGCGCGGGTCCTTGAGGTCCAGCGCGATCGACTCCTTGCCGCGGTTGCACCACACGAAGTGCGAGGCGAGACCGCGGGCGGCGGTGTCGTAGCCGCGCGCGAAGTCGCCGCCGTCGATCCGCTCGACCTTGATCACCCGGGCGCCCAGGTCGGCCAGCTGCCGGGTGGCGAACGGGGCCGCCACGGCCTGCTCGACGGCGACGACGGTGAGCCCGTCGAGGGGGAGGGGCGAGGGCGGGGGCGGGGACGGAGGCGCGGGCTGCTGGTTCATGGGGTGGATCATGTCCCGCCCGGCCCCGGTCTGTCATGGCCGCGCGTACCGCCGCACGGCGAGCGGCGCGAACACCGCGATCAGCAGGGCGCACCAGGCCAGTGCCCCGGCCACCGGGTGCGCCACCGGCCAGGCGGCGCCCTCGGGCACCGGTGCGTTGCCGAACAGGTCCCGCAGGGCCGTCGTCACCGCGCTGATCGGGTTCCATTCGGCGAGGGTGCGCAGCCAGCCCGGCAGGCCGCCGGTCGGGATGTAGGCGTTGGACAGCAGCGGCAGCATGAAGGTCGCGCTGCCGAGCTGGCCGGCCGCCTCCTCGCTCCGGGACAGCAGCCCGAGGAAGATCCCGGTCCAGACGCAGGCGAACCGGAACAGGAGCAGCAGTCCCAGCGCGCCGGCCGCTGCGGGCGCCGTCCCTTCGACCCGCCAGCCCACCGCGAGACCGACCAGCAGGAACGGCACGGTCCCCACCGCGGTGACGAGAAGGTCGGCCACCGCCTGCCCCAGCGGCACCGCGGCCCGGCTGACCGGCAGCGTGCGCAGGCGGTCCGTCACGCCCCGGTGGACGTCCTGCGCGGCCTGGAACATGCCGGTCATGAGGCCGTTGGCGGCGGTCGCCACCAGCAGGCCCGGCACGAGGAAGGAGCGGTACTGCGCGCCCGGCATCGCCAGCGCGCTGCCGAAGACGTAGCCGAAGAAGAGCAGCATGGTGATCGGCATGGTCTGGGTGAGGATCACCAGGGCCGGGTTGTTGCGCACGCGCAGCAACTGGCGGCCCAGCATGGCGGAACCGTCGTGGGCGAGGGCGAGGGTGCTCATGCGGCCCTGCTTTCCCGAGCGGGTCGGACGTCGTGGTCGTCGGCGGGCCCGTCGTCCGTCAGACGCAGGAACACCTCGTCGAGGGTGGGCGGGCGGAGCGTGACGTCGAGCAACGGCACACCCGCCGCGTCGAGTTCGCGGACCAGCCGGGGCAGGGTGAGCGTGCTGTCGCGGGTGACCACACCGACGGCGGCCCGCTCGTGGTCGAACGACGGCTCGCCGCCCGTGAGCCGGTCGAGGACGCCCGCCGCCCGCGTCAGGGCGGCCGGATCCGCGACGACGGCCTCCGCGTAGGACCCGATCAGCGCCTTGAGGTGGCGGGGTGAGCCGGTCTGTGCGACGCGGCCCCGGTCCACCAGGGCGATGTCGTCGGCGAGCTGGTCGGCCTCCTCCAGGTACTGGGTGGTCAGCAGGACCGTCGTGCCCTCGTCGCGCAGCTCGCGGACGACGGCCCAGACCTCGCCCCGGCTCGCGGGGTCGAGGCCGGTGGTCGGCTCGTCGAGGAACAGCACCCGTGGGCGGCGGACCAGGCTCGCCGCGAGGTCCAGGCGCCGCCGCATCCCGCCCGAGTAGCCGGAAGCGGCGCGGTCGGCGGCCTCGGTCAGACCGAAGCGCTCCAGCAGTGCGTCGGTGCGCCCGGCGGGCCCGCGCACCCGGTGCAGCCGGGCGAACAGGCGCAGGTTCTGCCGGCCGGTGAGGTCACCGTCGACGGTCGTGTCCTGCCCGGTGACGCCGATGACACGCCGGACGGCCGCCGCCTCCCGGACGAGATCGTGCCCGGCGATCCGCGCCGACCCGCCGTCCGGCCGCAGCAGTGTCGTCAGCAGGCGTACGGCGGTCGTCTTGCCCGCCCCGTTGCGCCCGAGGACCCCGCAGACCGTGCCCTCGGGGACGGCGAGGTCGAGGCCCCGCAGGGCCCGCACCTGCCCGAATCGCTTCTCCAGACCCTCACTAAGTACGGCGTACGTAGTAGTCATGGCCTGACCATAGCGCACTACGTACGGTGTACGTAACTACGATGGTGGCCGAGGTGATGATCGATGGCTGGCCGATCGGCCGTACCGGAAGTGATCTGGGCCCGTCCCGAGCGGACGGGCCGGGGGCCGAAGCCGGCGTACACGCGGGCCGACATCGCGGCGGCGGCCGTGCGGCTCGCCGACGCGCGGGGGCTCGACGCGGTCTCCATGCGGCATGTCGCGGCCGAGCTGGGCTGCGGCACCATGTCGCTGTACAACTACGTCCCCCGCAAGGAGGACCTGCACGAGCTGATGGTCGACGCGGCCGGCGGCGAGCACGAGCTGTGGGAGCCGAGCGGCGACTGGCGGGCCGACATGATGCGGGTCGGACGGCAGACGCGCGAGCTGATGCACCGGCATCCGTGGCTGCCCCGGCTGATGTCCCCGGTCTACGGGTTCAGCCCGAACGCCCTGCGGTACCTGGAGCACTGCCTGGCCTGCCTGGACCCCCTGGACATGACGTACGGCATGAAGATGCAGCTCGTCGGCATGCTCAACGGGGTCGTGACGATGTACGTCTCCAACGAGCTGGCCACCGCCGAGCGGACGCGGTCGCTGCCGTGGTCGGCGGAGCAGGAGAACGCGGCGCGGATCGGCTACCTGGGGAGCCAGGTGGCCACGGGCGCCTATCCGCGGATGGCCGCGGCCTTCTCCGAGGACCCGGGGCCGATCGACCTGGAGGCCGTCTTCGTGTTCGCGCTGGAGAGGGTGCTGGACGCGTTCGCCCCCAGGGGCTGATCTCCCGAAAGCCCTTACAGAAGCGCCAACTGGCCCTCCGGGCCCTCCTCGTCCAGGGTCAGGACCGAGGCCGGGCGGCGGGCCCGGTGCGGCACCGGCAGTACGCCCGCCTCGCGCAGGTCGATCGCCGTGACGGGGTTGGGCACCTTCAACTCCTCCTGCTGCGGGCGCAGTTCCGCCAGCAGCGTCAACACCGTGATCAGTTCGAGGAGTTCGGAGGTCCAGGGCTGGGGCCAGGTCCGCGGGCGGACGGCGGACAGGGTGCCCGGCTCGCCGGAGACCGCCGTGCGGGCCGCGAACCACTCCTCCAGGACCCGCACTCCGCCCGCCTCGAAGTCCCAGGCCTGCGGGGGGACCGGGGAGATGCGGCCCTCGTCGAGGTGGAGGGCCTCCTCGTCGCGGTCGTAGCGGACGGTCCGGGGCAGGGCGGGGAGCGGGGCGCGGACGTAGGG